>JADFHU010000381.1 GCA_022567055.1 Planctomycetota bacterium | reverse complement strand
ATCCTGCATAGCGCCCAACTGCGGATGGGCATGCTCGATCCAGATCTCGATGGTGCGGAGTTTGGAAAGTGGCTCTTCGGGGACCAGGATGGCGATGCGCTGGAGGTGGTTGGCCAGCATCTCGAGGGCGCGGGTGCCGCTATCGCTGTGCTCACCTTTCAGCAATTTGGGTTCGACGTGGACGGTCCAACCCTCGATCTCCTGCACAATCGGTTCGAACCGGTGCTGCGCCGCTGCCGCCAAGTCGGACTGGGTAGTGTCTTTATCCGCGCCGCAGACCATGGACGCGATCCCGCACATGAGGCACGCTGACAGCGTTCTCTCGATCAATTTCATAGTCAGCTCCATATGAAGAGGTTACCGAGAAAGTATGTCCCTGGCTAGCGCTTCAATTCTTCGGATGGCGTAGAAAGGAATCGAGAGGATCGGTAGTGACTCGTTGAAGCTTCTTTGAGAGACACGCACGCCGATGGGGATAGGATACGTGTCAATGATTGGAATACAAGGCTATTTTACGCTTACTATGACTGAAATACAAGGCAATATTCGGCAAAAATGCGACGCATGTTAAAGATTAACTGCTATGCCAGTCGCTTCAGCAGGCGTTGAATGGTCAAGGGGGCGCAGCCTTCGTAATGGTTATTGACATTGACGATGGTCGTCAGATCGACCTCTCGGCTTCGTCGAACGATGCTGGCCGTAGCAGCCAGGCTCTTGTCTTGCGGCTCGACAATTCTGTCCCAGATACCATTGGTCTGTTGCTCGATCTTGTTTCGGTCCGGACCGTGCAGGCGAAGAATCAGCCACTGGCCCGTTGCGATGTCGAATTTGCCTGCGACGTCGGCAACGGGTGGCATGTAGTATCCCTCCAGCAGAACGGTGCTCAGCCCCCTCTCCTTGAGAAAGGTAAAGAAGGGTTCTTTGAGGTAGTTGGGATTTCGAATCTCGATGGCGTAGGAATAGCCTGAGGGCGCTTGATCGAAGAACCGGCCCAGTCTTTCCACAAAGGCCTGCAGGGATGCCATCTTGTTTCGATTGAGATATTCGAATTGAAACATGATCGGTCCGAGTTTTCCCTGCAAGGGCGCCAGTGATTCGAGAAAGCGGGATAGGAGTTCGGCGTCCAGGAAGTTGGGATTCGCTTTGTTGGCGTAGTCCTTATCCTTCGCCGCTTGCTTGGCGTAGTAGTGCGTGAGTGTCATGGCGTTTGGGGCCTTGACTGTGAACAGGAAATCTTCTGGCACGCTTTCAACATAGCGGCGCACGGTTACGGGATTGGGCAGGTTGATGCCGCCGGGAAAGAGACTCCAAAACCACTGATCGATCTCCACCGTGTTGAAGTGGCGTGCGTAGTCGGTCAGATAGTCATGGGGCGTATAGCGTTTGCCTGGGTCATAGACCAGACCTTTCCAGGCGTCATACTTCCAGGAACAAGTCCCCACTCGTAAGGTGTGAGAGTAGGGGGCAGGTATGTTTGTATTTGTGAGCATGGATAGTGCCTACTTAGGAATAACTTACCGAATTCGCTGGGTAGGGAAAGTGGAAACTGAGAATTGAGAAGTACAAATCGAGAATTGGGGATGGGCGAACAATTTCAAGTTCTCAATTCTCAATTCTCAATTTCAAATCCTCATGATCGCCGGTCGACTTCACTGGAGGTCACCTCGAGAGAAAGCCTCCGGTCGAAATGCGCTTAGGGACCGGGTAGAGGCCTTGCGGGAACTGGATGCGGGCGGATCAGAGGTGTTCGACGCCGACTTCGAGACATTCCCTGGCACCATCACGGCGTCGAATCACACATTGAAACGGGCACTAGCGGACCCACGCATCCTCAGCGGGACCGGCAATGCCTACTCCGACGAAATACTGCACCGAGCGAAGCTATCTCCCTTCGCCGCACTTCCTTGCACGCGGAAGTCTAGGGTCTAATAATCCCTCGGTGGAAAAGACTGGTGTGGTGGGCGAGCCAAGATCGATACCGATCACTGTGGTATGCCAGAGAAGGCCACTGGTCTCCAAAGATCTCCGCCGAAGGGCGTATGAAAGAAGGCTCGACGAAATGTGAATTATTGAGTCGCGTCAGCCGATAGGTAAGAACTGACGTTCAGCGATACACTTTGAATCTGTGATTGTTAGGGTGGTTATGAAGAACAGTTCTTTTGACAGACGTATCCGTAGGGTCGCTCTGCTTGCTATGGTGATGCTTCTTGCCGTTTGTCCCTCAGTGGTAGGTCAGAGCGAGGACCGGAAGACGATCCTTCCGGGCGAAGCCGGCGACAGCTTTTACAGCGGCCCGGACAATACCGGCGATCACGGCGAATCCGGAGATGGCAACAATGGCGCCCTAGTCACGGACTCACCAGCTCCCCCAGAGATGCAGACCTGGTTCATCAACGCATCGGCAGAGGAGTTGAATCCGCGGAGCCTGCTTAAAGGGACGTTCGAGGAGTCGACCTATGCGACCCTGATCAAGTCCATTGAAGATCGCAGGGACCACGTGACGGGTGCGGCCACCGACGGCGCGACTCGCGTATGGGTCATGGTTGAATGTCCCGGACCCGGTAAGATAACCTACAGACTCGAGCGTGCCGAGGATGGGGCCTTTAGTCGGCCAGAGGTCTTTGACAATCGCTCGCGCACCGTTGAGGTTGACCTCTATGAGGACGTCGGGAGCAAAAGGCACTTCGGGTTCGTGCTCTATATCGTGCCGGACGCCTATGGTCCGCCCCAGACTTCACCCCGAGAACACCACAGAACGATCCAAGTCAACCTGACGTGGGAAGCCGACTGGGCCCGGTTACCGAACGCCGAGCCTCGCGCGCAACAGGAGACATTCACGCTCGTGCGTCCCCCCGTGATCCTACAGCATGGCACCTGCGGTAACCCGGACGACTGTTGGCGGCAATTTCCGCAAGAGGCCTTGAGCGTGGGCGACTATCCGCCCGGTCACAAGGCCACGTACGAGGTGCTGATCGACGAGGGATTTTTGTTGCCCAATGGCAAGCCTGCGGTATTTACCGTGGGATACGAGAACGACAGGGTCAATGTGTCGCGGGGGGACAAGTATACCTCCAGCGGCCTGCAGAGGTATGAACGGACCGTGCGGGTCAATGGCGTCGAGGTGGGCAGCAGCAGTTTCGTCAACCTCGCGCACGTGTTATGGGAAAACCCCGGAGGCATCCGGGACGCGCTGGCTGCCTACCGTGAGGCGGGTATTGCCGCCACTCAAGCGGACGTGATCTGCCACGGTATGGGGGGGCTCGTCGCCCGGCTTTACATCCGTGGCGCCCATCTCTATGAGCGAGGGGATCCCCAACCCTGCTACGAATTCCCCGATCCAAGCATGCCCATTGATCGAACCGTCTGGTATTATCGGGCCAATAACTTCATGCAGGGAGACGTTCACCGGCTCATCACGGTCTGTACCCCACACAAGGGAAGTGACGCGCCGGGGATGATGCTACCCCACGCCGCCTCGGATGAGTCCGAGGGGACAACCGGTATCACTGGGCCCCGAGCCGATGCAAGCAGTCCCATCATTCGGGGCGCGGAGTTCGCTGATCCCGGCGACATCGGACGGGTGGAACGCGACATGGGGCAGGAAAGAGATCCGGTCGCGGCCTTCCATGACCAGCAGCCCAATAGTGAGGCCCTCTATGCGATCGGTGCGACGCCGGTCCCTGCCCACGCCATTGCCGGTGTCTGTTTGGACGAAGACTTGGATTCCTTCAAAGGCTTTTATGGGCCCCACTTGGGGAAGATGCACATGCTCACGTCTAAAGACATCATCGGCAGGGCAGGCAGCGGCAGCATTCATGGCGATGCCAGCTTCAAAACACTGCAGGCTTCGGGCGTGGAGGAGGACGCACCTCGCCATACCAAGACTGCAGCCGCCTATTCCGACCTTGGGGTCATCGGCCAGGCGGATGATCTGGTCGGTGGGGCAACCCATACCACTTTGGGCACGTTTCGCTCTGCGGTCTTCGGCAGCACCGCCAACGACGGCGCCGTTCGAGTGGAAAGCGCATTGGGTGGACTACAGCCTGACGTCGATGCCAGTGTGATTGACCACGTGCTGCATGGCTACGCGACGACCCATCCTGGGGTGCAGACACGTGTCCTCGAACTGCTGCGGGGCGGATTTGAAGAATTCAATGTCGGGGGCTTTCCGCCCGCCGGCGGAGTCACTAGGGGCATGCCCCTACCAGAGGTGAATTACCGGCCGACGGCATCCAGGATCGCCATGGAGGACAAGCAACGCTCTGGTACGGAGATCCATGCCGAAGCCAAGCCTGCCTTGACGGTCCACGTGTCGGATAGCGACTACACCAACGTCCACGATGATGGGGGGCAGGCTAGGCGCCGGGAGGGCCAAGAGGCAGCGGAATGGGTCTACCCTAGAGACGGCAGGGCACCTCATGAGGAGGAGGCCTCGAACGCTGTATCCCAGAACGCACCCGATCTCTCCGACCGAGAACTTTGGGCCGCGGCGCGGCAACTGGCTGAGGGCACTGAGGGAGGTTTCGACACAGGTTTCGTCGCCGAGCCGCTAGGGGAGTCCTTTGACGGAGATGTCGCCCCTCTCGAATTGGGCCTGCAGCTTGACACCGCCACTGCCAGCCGGCCCGTCGATTCTCCCAAGGGGCTTTTCGATCACGAGAATGCTAGTATCGGCAATGGCGATAGGGTCGATGATAGCGGCGACAGCCAGATCAATGATTCTCCGGGTGGACCGATCGATTTCGAGACTATCCGCCTTAAGGAGGGCTTGCCAATCGAGGTCACGAGCGGGAGCAGATGGGTTGACTTTCCCGATTGGCCTTTCGATGAGGAGAATGGTCGTGTCGACAATGGCATTCTGGTCCGCACCGCCCGCGACAAGCAGATCGTTGATGCTTCCCATGGCCCCTTCGATGACGAGAATACTCGTCACAATAGTGATACCGGCATCAATGCTAGCAGCGACAGTCAGATCGTCGATTCTCGCAATGAACCGATCGATCTCGAGATAACCCCTCTCGAGGAGGGCACGCCAAGCGAGGTCACGAAGGGCAGCAGATGGGTTGATTTTCCCGATCGGCCTGTCGATGCGGAGAACACTCTTCTCGACAATGGCATTCTGACCCGCACCGCCCGCGACAGCCAAATCGTTGACACTCCCGGTGGACCCTTTGGTCACATAATCACCCCTCTCGAGGAGAGCCTGGCGATCGATGTCGCGCCCGACGGCCAAACGATCGAAACGCCTCTGGGACCCTTTGGTCACGAGGTCATCTCTCCCTTTGATGAGCAACCATGGACCGAAGCGCCGACCGAGGGGCCACCACAGGCGCTGCGCATCCTTGTCTATCATCAGCTCTTTGATAACGACGCCGATAGACTCGACAGCGCTGCTATCCACGGCCAACCGGTGCTCAGCGCCGACGGCACTCGGGCCGTTTTCTGCGGCAAGGGCGTCTATGTCATTGATCACGATGGCACGCACCTGCGTCGCGTCGGTGAAGCCGAAGCCAGTGTCGCCTACGCCGCGGACATCAGTCCCGATGGACAGTGGGTTGCCTTCATTGACAACCTGCGCGTCTACGCGGCCCGGGCGGACGGCTCGGGGCCGGGCAAGCTGTTGGAATCCAGCTACGGCGCGTTCTACGGCCTGCGGGTCTGTGGCAATCCGGCGACCCTCTTCCTGGTGTGCGCCAGGCCGGCCGAGGTCCGCACCAGCCCGGACGCCCCTTGGGAACCCTTCGGTAACGGTATCTGGGCCATCGACCCCAACACGGGCAGCCGGCGTCACCTCGTCGACTTCGAGAAAATGGCCGAGGAGATTGGTGGGGCAAATCACTCTTACCTCTCGGTTGCCAATCAGGGGGAGTTTGTCTTCGACGCCTCCGAAGATGGCAGACACCTGGTCTTCACGCTCCACGCCAAGACCGACAGGTCGTCGCGGACTTACGGCTGGTCGGCGGAGGAAGGCATACGCGAACTGGTACGCGTTGAAGACAACATGATCGGTTCGGTG
>JADFHU010000380.1 GCA_022567055.1 Planctomycetota bacterium | reverse complement strand
GGGTCGACATCCGACGAGTCGAAGGGGTAGACGAAGTCTTGGGGATCCTAGGCCTCGCCCTTTTTTTCAGCAAGAACACCGGCTGTGGGATCGGACGAATGGATGTACCCTACGCTGTTCGATCTTCACGTCACTGTGACTTTCACAAACCTCGGGGGGCCGAAAGTCTCTCGCAAGCTCGCATGCTGAGATTCTACAGTCATGCCAAAATATCTCGCACGACGCGCGCTTTTTCCACGCCGGTCAGGCGCATGTCTAAGCCCTGAAAAGGAACGGTGAAACGCGTGTGATCGAGGCCAAGGAGATGAAGCATGGTTGCATGAAGGTCCCGGATGTGAACCACGTTTTCTACGGCGTAGTAGCCCAGGTCGTCCGTGGCGCCATAGGAAATCCCTCCTTTTACGCCGCCGCCCGCCATCCACATGGAGAATCCTTTGATGTGATGGTCGCGCCCTTTGCCTCCTTTGACTTGCGACATGGGGGTGCGCCCGAATTCACCACCCCAGATAACGAGCGTATCGTCCAACATGCCCCGTTGTTTCAGATCTTGGATTAACGCCCAAGTCGGTTGGTCGGTCAGCGGACAGCAGATATTCATGTATTGAACGAGCCCGCCGTGGTGATCCCATCCCCGATGATAGAGATGAACGAAACGGACCCCTCGCTCAACCAAACGCCGGGCGAGCAGACAGTTGGAGGCGTACGAACCATCACCCGGCTTGGCCCCATACATATCTAGGATGTGCTGCGGTTCGTTGGACACATCCATGAGCTCGGGCACGGATGTTTGCATCCGAAACGCCATCTCGTACGCAGCGATGCGCGTCGCGATCTCTCGATTCCTCACCGCTTGATTCCGGTAGGCATCCAGTTGCTGGACCGTTTCAACCAATTGACGTTGCTGCTGGGAATCCACTCCTGCCGGATTTCGAACATAGTGCACAGGGTCCCCGTTGGCGCTGAATTCAACGCCCTGGAATCTGCTGGGCAGAAAGCCGGAGGACCATTGCCGTGAAGCAATTGGCTGGGGATTACGTCCGCCTATACTCGTTAGAACGACGAAACCGGGAAGGTCTTCGGACTCGCTTCCCAGCCCGTAGGTGACCCACGATCCCATGGAAGGACGCCCATTGATTGCAGTGCCCGTATTCATGAAGGTATGAGCCGGATCGTGATTGATCTGGTCGGTCACCATCGAACGGATCACGCAGATGTCGTCGGCCATTTTGGCGTGCCACGGCAAAAAATCACTGATCACCTGGCCGTTTTGTCCATACTTTTTGAATTGGGTCAAGGGACCCTGGCATTTCAGCACCTGCCCCTGAAGCTGGGCAATGGGCTGGCCCTCGGTAAACGATTCAGGCATCGGCTGGCCATCCATGGCTTCCAGCTTGGGCTTGTAATCAAATGTTTCAAGATGCGACGGTCCACCCGCCATGCAGAGAAAAATGACGCGTTTTGCCTTCTGTGTGTGATGAGGAAGCCCGTGGACGCCCGGAGGGGAACGTCGTAACCCTGAGGCGAACAGACTCCGGTTCAGAAGCGAGGTGAACGCCAGCGATCCGAGGCCAACACCGCCACGCGCAAGAAATGTCCGTCGGTTTATCTCGGCGGCGATTTTATTCGAGAATGGCGGTTTCATGGTTCAGTTTCGTGTGATCGTTTCGTTCAGATTGAGAATCGCGCGAGCGACCATGGTCCAGGCGGCCAATTCCAAGGGGTCAAGATCGGCCGCCAGCGGAGCTTCGCCGATGTGGATCAGTTGAGCGGCGCCCTCCGTGTTGGATCGATACTGCTCCCGGCTTGCCGTCAGCAAGTCGGCCAGTTTTTGACGCTCCCAATCGTCTGGGCGGCGGGACACGGCCTGTTGGAAAGCAAAATCGATTCGGAATTCCGCCGAGCCTGGTTGTCGCAAAATGTTTTGGGCGAAAACACGGGCGGCTTCAACAAACGTGGGATCGTTCAAGAGGACCAAGACGGCGAGGGGTGTGTTGGAGCGGGCCCGCTGAGCCGTGCATTCCTCGCGGCGCGGCGCGTCAAAGGCCTTGAGCATGGGATGCAGAAACTGGCGCTGCCAATGCATGTAAACACCGCGCCGCCATTGTCGTTGGTCGGTATGGGGTTTGTAGCTGCGTTTGGGGAAATTCAAGTGCCGGTAATAACCGGCGGGTTGGTACGGTTTCACACTCGGTCCTCCCACGTCCGTGACCAGTAACCCGCTGATCGCCAGCGCGGTGTCTCTCACCATTTCGGCGGAGAGCCTGAACCGGCCTTGTCGAGCCACCAGACGGTTGTACGGATCGACACGATCAAGCGCATCGGAGACGACGGACGATTGACGATAGGCGCGGCTCATCACCAGAAGCTTCATCATGTGCTTGACGTTCCAACCGCTCTGGACGAATTCAATCGAAAGATTGTCCAGCAACTCCGGATGCGCGGGCGGCTCGCCCTGGCCGCCGAAGTCATCAAGCACTTTGGCGATCCCAACCCCGAACGTGAGATACCAAAACCGGTTGGCAAACACGCGCGCGGTCAGCAATCCGGAACCGTGCTCGGGATCGGTCAGCCAGTTCGCAAGGTCTTGCCGATTGGCACGGCCGGTCGCGTGACTCAACGGTCTCAGGAACTCCGGCACTTCGGGTTGCACGATCGGACCGCTTTCATCGAGCCAATTCCCTCGCGGAAGCATTCGCATGACGCGCGGTTCGATCGCCACAGTGATCATGGTGAGGCGGGCGTTTTTTTGAATTGCTTCCAGTTCCCTCTGTGCGTCGCGAATCCGATCCCTTAACGGTCTTTCAGTCGGATCTTGAGGAGATTTCAGAGAGACCTCAGCTTGCCAGGTAGCGATGCGCTTCGTCAGTGCGTCGGCGCGCTCGCGCTCCGCCGGCCTCAGCACTCTCATTTCCGGCTCTCTTATCGTTGGAACCGTATCGGAACTTTTCGTCAGATGTCGCGCCTCGTCGATGTCCGCGAAAAAAGCAGCCATCGAATAGAAATCCTTCATGGTGTAAGGATCGAACTTGTGGTCGTGACATTGACAACAACCCATGGTCGCGCCCATCCAAACAGCCGAAATATTCCGTACTCGGTCGGCGGCATAGATCGCAAGATACTCCTTGGGCTGCACGCCCCCTTCGTGTGAGGTCTGAAGCAGGCGGTTGTATCCCGAGGCAATCTTCTGATCGATGTTGGAATCCGGCAGAAGATCGCCGGCCAGTTGCTCCCGGGTAAACTGATCCAGGCGCATGTTCTGGTTGAACGCGTCGATCACCCAATCCCGATAAGGTGAAATGCTGTGGTCCTGATCACCGTGATATCCCACCGTGTCGGCGAAGCGAACAAGGTCAAGCCAATACATCGCCATCCGTTCGCCGTACGCCGGTAAATCCAACAACCGGTCCACCCGTTTTTCATAGGCATCAGGCTTTTCATCCGCAACGAATGAGGACACTTCCTCCGATGTTGGAGGCAAACCGGTCAGGTCAAAACTGAGCCGCCGAAGAAGCGTCACCCGGTCCGCATCGGGGGATGGAGACAGACCGGCCGGCTCCAGTTTGGCCAGCAGGAAGTGGTCTATCCAGTTAAGCGGCCAGTCGGAATGGTTGACCTCGGGGATCGGGTGCTTTTTCGGCGGCTCGTACGCCCAATGCCGAGACCAACCCGCGCCTTCCGCGATCCAGCGTTTCAAAATAGCGATTTCTTCGGAGGATAATGCCTTGCCGGAATCCGCGGGTGGCATGCGCTCGTCAGAATCGCTGTGCGTGATTCGCGAGATGAGTTCGCTTTTGTCGGGCCGCCCCGGCGCCACGGCACGGTATTCTCCCATGTCCGCTTTGGCGCCGGATTCAATGTCCAAGCGCAAGCCGGCTTTCCGATTGGACGCACTCGGTCCGTGGCACTGAAAACAGTTGTCCGACAGTATAGGACGCACGTCTCGATTGAAATCTGCGGGTGCGGCTTCGAGCCAGCGTGATCCACTTGCGACGAAAGCAATGGCTAGTCCTATTCTAGTTAGAGCAAGGACGCGTCGATCGTGTAGGGTACATTTATTCATACAGAACTCGAACGATAACATCTAACCACTTGCCAAATCAGTTACTTATGTTATCCTTCGGGTTAAGAGCATGCAAGCTCTATCTATGATCTTCCTGAAGGAGCTTCCGAATGGGACAAAAACGGAATAATGCCTTTACACTCATCGAATTGTTGGTGGTGATCGCCATCATTGCCATTCTCATGGCCGTGCTCATGCCCGCACTCAGCCGGGCCCGGGAACAGGGCAAGCGTGCTGTGTGTATGAGCAATATTAAGCAACTGAACTTTGGTTGGTTGCTCTATTCGGATGACAATGACGACCGTCTAATCAACGGGTGCACCACTCGGGGCGGACATAACAACAACGAACCCTGCTGGCTCTACTTCAGACCGTTATCCGCTATGATCATATCTCCATGTAACAAAAAGAGTTATGCGGGAGCCGTATTGACACGCCACGGGAGCCAAGGAAACACGTTACGCTTCCTAGCAATGCCGAGCTTTACTTGACAACACAAGTCGTGAACGGATATCCTTTAACCGACGCCTGCGTCAAGCACGTGAAATTCAGAATCAACATGGCTCAAAGCAATATATCCATACTCATCCCAGGAAAGGATCAACACGTGGCAAACCAAAATAGCAAACCAACCAAGGACCGGGGCATGTCTCATGGTCGAAGAACATTTCTGAAAGTAGCTGCAGCGTCGGTGGCACTGCCCTACTTGGTCCCGGCGTCCGCGCTGGGGAAAGACGGTAACACCGCGCCAAGTAACCGTATCGTCATGGCCGGTATCGGCATCGGCAACATGGGCCGGGGCGACCAGGGTGCATTCCTGGGTCGGGGCGATGTCCAGTACGTTGCCGCGAGCGACGTCAAACAGGGCGCTCGCGACGACGCTCTGAAACGCGTGAACGGGAAGTATGGCAACACGGACTGCAAGGTTTACAACGACTTCCGTGAGATCATGGCCCGCGATGACATCGACGCGGTGCATTGCGCCACACCGGATCACTGGCACGCGATCGTCGTGATCGAGGCCTGCCGCAACGGGAAGGACATCTACTGCCAGAAGCCCGAGACCAAGACGCTGCGCGAAGGCAAGCTGATGATCGACGCCGCCCGGCGTTACGGCCGGGTCGTCTCCGGCGGCAGCCAGCGTGTGCTGGGGGATTACCGGAAAACGGTCGACCCCTGCTGGAATGGGAGCAAGGGCATCATCAAGTCGATCAATGTTAACGTGGGTCCACTACCGAAGGACTGCAACAAGAAAGGGGAGCCCATCCCCGACGGCTTCGATTGGGATCGGTGGCTGGGTCCCGCCCCATGGGCGCCCTACCATCCCCACCGGTGCAGCGGCAGTTACAACATCAACGGAACCAGTTGGCGGTCGTTCAGGGATTACTCCGGCGGCGGCATGACCGACTGGGGCGCCCATCATTTCGGCGGCGCGACTTTCGCCATCGATGTCAGGGAACTGGAACCCGAGGAAGTCATCTTCCATCACGAAAACGGCAAGAAGTTCGCGACCTGCCGCTATCCGAACGGCAAGCTTATTCACCATAATCACCCGGGCATGGGAAACCTCCACGTCGTGGGCACCAATGAGAAAGGCCCCTCGAAGCCGGTCCCCGGTTACGCCGGAGGCGGCAACATCTACGGTGACTTCATCGACTGCGTCAAGACGCGCAAGAGGCCGTTCCGTGACATCGAATACGCGGTCCACACCACAACAGTGTGCCACCTTTTCCTCGCTACGTATGAACTGGAACGGTCCTTGAAATGGGACACGGTGAAGCAACAGTTCGTTAACGACGACGAAGCCAACCGCCTTGTCGACGTGGCAAGAAGAGAGCCCTGGGTCATCTAAGAGCCCCTACGCAAAATGACTCTGCATTCAAACGGCTTATTCTGCGTCTGGACGGCGTCAGGCTCCATCGACCGTCCTCGGACGGCCTGCTTCGCCTTCCTTGCCAGTCGCAGAAACGCTCGT
>JADFHU010000379.1 GCA_022567055.1 Planctomycetota bacterium | reverse complement strand
CTGGTTTGCCGACGACGCCAAGTTTTGGTACCGCAATGACTTGGCCGGTGGAGCCAAAGAATTTGTTTTGGTCGAAACGGCGGAGGGCAGGCGGGCCCCTGCCTTTGACCATTCGCGGGTGGCGCAGAAGCTATCGGACCTTCTCGACGATCCTGTCGACGCGAATCATCTGCCGGTGACCTCGTTGGCCTTTGGCGAGACCCCTTCGACCGTGGATCTCATCGGTCCCGAGTCGGCCTGGCGCTTGGATCTCGACGGCTATACGCTTCGGCCACTTGACGACGCAGAGGTGACACGGAAAGGCCTGCCCTTCACGCGCCGCATCCGGCCCAGTCGCCGGACGGGGGCCGAGACCTTCATCACCTTCGTGAATCAACTCAAAGCGGAGGTACGTCTGTTCTGGATCGACAACGAGGGACAACGCTTAGACTATGGCAGGGTCAAGGCCGGGGCACGCCGGCGGCAGCATACCTACGCGGGACATGTCTGGCTCGTCACCGATCCCAACGAGGAGACGCTGGCCGTCTACCAGGCCGTTGCAGAGGGCGGGCAGGCGCTGATCGACGGCAGTGAGCCGACGGAGCGACCGGGCCGCCGCAGAGGCCGAGGCGAAGGTCGACCGGCCACGGTGTCGCCCGACGGCCAATGGACGCCTTTCGTGCGCGATCACAATCTCTGGCTGCGCCATGCGGAGACCGGCAAGGAGCGACAACTCAGCAACGATGGAACCGCCGATGACAGCTATCATCGCGATGTTTCGCGAGCCCGCCTGATCGGCATGCGGTACGAAGCAGCCGATGCCCCGGCCGAGGAAGCAACGGTGTTCTGGTCGCCTGATTCCCGGCACGTCGTCGCCCTGCGTACGACACAAGTGCCGGAGCGCCGAGTCTATATGGTGGAGTCTGCCCCGGACGATCAGCTTCAACCCAAATTGCATTCCTATCCCTATCTCAAGGCAGGAGACCCCATTCCCCAGAGCATGCCCCATCTCTTTCGCGTGGTCGATCAACAGGAGATCGCCATCGATGCGACCCAGTTCGCCAATCCCTGGAGCATCGGCCGCTATGAATGGGCCTCCGATTCGTCGCAATTCACCTTTCTATTCAATCAGCGGGGTCACCAGGTCATGCGGGTCATCGCCGTCGAGGCCGAGAGCGGAGCCGTCCGCGTCAGCGTGGATGAAGCGTGTGACAGCTTCTTCGATTACTCCAACAAGACCCATATGGAGAGGCTGAGCGACAGCAACGAACTGATCTGGATGTCGGAACGGAGCGGCTGGAACCATCTCTATCTCTATGACACAACCACCGGTCAGGTCAAGAATGCCATTACTCAGGGTGAATGGGTCGTGCGCAGGGTAGACCGCGTGGACAGGGAACAGCGTCAGGTTTGGTTCCAAGCCGTCGGCGTTTATCCGCAGCAAGATCCCTACTTCGTGCACCACTGCCGCATCGATCTCGATGGTTCGAATCGGGTCGTGTTGACGAAGGGTGATGGTACGCACACACTTCAGTGGTCTCCCGATCGGCAATATGTCATCGATACCTATTCTCGGGTGGATCTACCGCCGATCCATGAGCTGCGCAAGACGGAGGATGGTTCTCTGCTCTGTCTCCTGGAGAAGGCCGATGCCGGCGAGCTGCTGGCCGAGGGTCGCCTGCTGCCGGAACGCTTCGTCGCGAAGGGGCGCGACGGTGTCACGGACATCTACGGCATCATCCATCGTCCTAAGCAGTTCGATCCCAGTCGATCCTATGCCGTGATCGAGAGCATCTATGCGGGGCCCCATGGTGCCCACGTGCCCAAGTCCTTTCGGGCGTCCTACGGCCAATGGCGTTTGACGGACCTGGGGTTCATTGTCGTGCAGATCGATGGCATGGGCACCAACTGGCGTTCCAAGGCCTTCCATGACGTCTGCTGGAAGAATCTAGGGGACGCGGGCTTTCCCGATCGAGTTCTGTGGATCAAAGCAGCCGCCGAAAAGTACTCTTACATGGATCTGGACCGGGTAGGCATCTACGGCGGCAGCGCCGGGGGGCAGAATTCACTCGGGGGCCTCCTGACGCATGGAGACTTCTATAAAGTCGGGGTCACGGACTGCGGCTGTCACGACAACCGCATGGACAAAATCTGGTGGAACGAGCAGTGGATGGGCTGGCCGCTGGGACCTCACTATGAAGCTCAAAGTAATGTCACTCTAGCGAAGAATCTGCAAGGCAAGGTTCTGCTCATCGTGGGTGAACTGGACCGCAATGTGGACCCGGCCTCAACCATGCAGGTCGTCAAGGCCCTCATCGAGGCGGACAAGGATTTCGACATGCTGGTGGTGCCCGGTGCCGGCCACGGGGCATCGGGGACGGCCTACGGTCGCAGACGCCTGCAGGACTACTTCGTGCGTCACCTGTTGAACGGCAAGGCCTCCGAGCAGCGACAGGTCGTGCAGAGTCGCTAGACCCGGCAGTAGGCCGGAAAGATCAACATAGCGATGAGTGACAGAATACCGGCATAGAGCCCCGCCATCAGTGCGGGGGCGAGAATGCCCTGACCCGAGGGCCGCTCTGCCAGAAGTTTGCAGGGCCACGGCCTAAAAATGTCGAACAGACGAAACAGGGCGAAGGCCAGCGCCATGGAATTGCATACGTTGGGCGGCGACAACAGGGTCACCATCAGCATCGTCAGTCCCTGCCCCGCGACCCTGTCCACGACGAGCGTGGGCGGCCGGGCTTGCCCGGTCTGTTGGATCATGGCCGGCGCGTAGGTCAGACAGGCCCAGGATCCTGTCACCACGAAAAACGCCATCACGTAGGGAGTGGCAGCCGGGCCGAGGTAGCCCAAGACCTGGTAGGTCACGACCGGCAGCAGCGATCCCCAGGTGCCCGGCGCCCAGGGCAGGGTTCCCAAACCGAAACAGGTTGTCCAGCATTCTGCTCTAGTCACAAGGGTCCTCCATATCACGCCGCTGCGCGATCAGGGATCGGCAATAAATAAGTTGGACAATTTGAGGTTCAAGTGTGCCCCAGATTTGTTCGCGCCCGATTGAGCGAAACCACAGGCGTAGCCGTTCTACGTCGCGGATTTTGCGATTGAGAAGCGGTCAAAGATGGGGCGCAATTGGGCATTCAAAAGTCCAAGTTATTTCTTGCCGGTCCCTTAGACGTCGACACCGGTCAAGAGTCGCGAGATAGCCGAGTGCACAAAAGAGTACATTCGCTGCGACCCGCTGGCCCGGGGCCCGGCGACGTTCAGAATTCGGATGTCCTGTTGTTCGACGAACTCGCGCAGCGACGTAGCGGATTCTACCGGATCTAGCCTGGCGATGTCTAAGAGTTTGTAGGGTTTCTTCCATTCGACACAGAAGCGTCGTGTCTGTTCGGTTCCGCCAAAAAGCGTCGACTCGTAGAATACTGCCGTGCCATCAGAACTCTGGACGTTTCGGAGCGTTCGCTTGCGGTATCCTCCGTCGATTTCCGTCAAAGGATATCTGGCATCGATAGGGCCATCCTCCGCTTCTCGGCCCTGAGGACAAAAGCCCCCTACCGGAAAAGAGAGAACAATGCCCGCATCCAGCGCAGCGCGATCCGCGCCGGTCTGACCTCCGCTTACGATTTTTTCCAACATGTCAGTTCACCCAGAGTTCAGTGTACCATCTTTTCCGCAGTAGACAAGCGACCTACCACTATCATGCTCGGCCGGTGACGATCCCCGAACAACCCCTCTCGCGTCAAGGCGGTAGGAGCGTGTTGATCTTGTCTTCTATTGTGTTATGCTTCACCGAACGCGACCCAACAGCACGTGCGACCGGCTCCAAGTCGCAGGACGCTGCAACGACCCCTGATTTAGGACGCACTATGGATCGAAGAGAGTTCATAAAGACCTCGGTCATGGCAGGCGCTTTCACTGTCGTGGGACCCGCCCGGGGTGAGAACCGCACCGCCGCGGAACCCTGGTTTGACCGACCTATGCGCTGGGCGCAACTGGTCCTGGTCGAGAACGATCCCGGCCGTTTCGATCCCGATTTTTGGCTCGACTACTTCAAGCGAGTGCACGCCGATGCGGCCTGTCTGAGCGCCGGGGGCGTGGTGGCCTATTACCCGACTGAGGTGCCCCTGCACCATCGCAGCGCCTGGCTCGGCGAGTCCGACCCCTTCGGGTATCTGGTCCGAGGCTGTCGGAAGATGGACATGGTGGTCATTGCCCGGACCGATCCCCATGCGACCTGGGACAATGTACAACAGACCCACCCCGATTGGATCGCCGTGGATGCGGAGGGAAAACAACGCCGTCACTGGTCCAACCCCGACCTCTGGGTCACCTGCGGTCTGGGTCCCTACAACTTCGACTTCATGACTCAGGTGCATGAAGAGATCATGCGGCACTATGAAATCGACGGGATCTTTTCCAACCGCTGGGCCGGACACGGTCTCTGTTTGTGTGAGCACTGCCTGCGAAACTTCAAAGCGTTCTGCGGCCTGAATCTGGCCCAGGCGCGAGATCGTCAAACGCCCGCCTATCGAAAATATGTCGAGTGGCGAATCAATCGGTTGCGAGAATTGTGGTTCCTATGGGATCAAACCATCCGCGGCGTCAAATCGACCTCACGATTCATCCCCAATGGGTTTCCCGATCGGGTGGTGACTGGGGCCCTATCGGACATCTTTTTTACCGATCATCAGGCACGCAGCGGGGTGATTCCCCCCTGGTCCAATGGCAAGCGGGCCAAAGAGTTGCGTGCCACCATGGGCATGAAACCCTTAGGCGGAATCTTCAGCATCGGCTTAGAAGAGCCCTACCGATGGAAGGATTCCGTCCAGACCGAAGCAGAGATTCGGACTTGGGTGGCCGACGGCACCGCCAACAATATGCGGCCCTGGTTCGTGAAGTTCTCGGGGACAATTTACGATCGTCGTTGGCTGCCCGTGGTCGAAAAGATCTATGCTTGGCACTATCGTCACGAGCGCTACCTGCGCAACACCGCTCCGCTGGCCAACGTCGCCATGCTCTACTCCGAGCAGACCGACCGATTCTACGGCGGCAAACCCTGGCAGCAGCGGCATCGGGATCATGGGCTGGGCATGTACCATGCCCTGATAGAAGCACGAGTCCCCTTCGAAATGGTCAACGATCGATTGCTGGATGCGAAGCATCTGGATCCCTTCAAGTTGTTGATTCTGCCCAACATCGCCGCCCTCTCCGACGCACAGTGCACGCAGCTCAAAGCGTATGTCCGACGAGGGGGTAGCCTCGTCGCCACCTTCGAGACATCACTCTACGACGAGCAGGGGACGCAAAGGCCGGACTTCGGCTTGGCGGATCTCCTGGGCGTCTCCTACCGGAACGCCCCGGTAGGGCCCATCAAGAACGGTTATCTGCGTCTAAAGCCCAATCCCGAGACAGAGCGTTTTCACCCCGTCTTGGCGGGACTGGAAGATGCCTATCGGATTATCAATGGCATCTGGCGCCTGCGGGTCCATCCCACGATACCCTTTCCCTCTCCGGTCACGTTGATCCCCAGCTATCCCGATCTGCCGATGGAGCATGTCTATCCACGGCAACCTGAAACCGATATTCGTGAATTGTATCTCCGCGACACGGGAACCGGTCGCATCGCCTACCTCCCCTGGGACATCGACCGAACGTTCTGGTCTATCATGAATCGAGACCACGGACGCCTCTTGGCCAACGTGATCCGCTGGGCACTGGGCGAACCGCCGGTCGTCGACGTCAAGGGACCGGGGATCCTCGATATCACGGTGTGGCGTCAAAAGCAATCCATGACGGTCCATCTGGTGAACCTGACCAACCCGATGATGATGAAGGGACCTATGCGAGAACTCATCTCGGTAGGCGAACAGCAAGTACGGATTCAGATTCCGCCGGAGACCCGTGTCGGCAAGGTTTCACTGTTGGTCAGTGAGCAGACAGCGGACCACAGCGTCGCAAATGGCTATGTCACCCTCTCGGTGCCATCGATACTAGACCACGAGGTCGTCGCGATAGACCTACGGTCATGACGGGTTTTGGCTGTGTCAGAAAACTCGATTCGAA
>JADFHU010000378.1 GCA_022567055.1 Planctomycetota bacterium | reverse complement strand
AATACTGTGACATATCCCGCGGCACATTACTGCGTGTCCGACAACGAAACGCTCATTTATGCCCCAGGAGGAGCGGAGGCCGGCAAGAACAACACACTGGTTTCGGTGGATACCCAGGGGTCGAAGAACCGCTGGAGTTGCCTCCAGCTGCGTACAGCAGTGTCCGTCTTTCTCCAAACGGCAAGCAACTTGCCCTGCAGATAGGTTTCGTCGCTTCGGACTGCGAGATACACCTTTGCGATATGGCCCGCCTGGCATTGACAAGACTCACTTTCAATTCAAGGTGGGATGTACGCCCAGATGGGCGCCTTTGAGGGCTTGGTTCACAAGCGTGTGCATATGGGTAACAGTCCGTCTGATCTGTCTTGCTGCTCGTGCTCAGCGAAGCGGTACTCGTAATCGTAATCGAGAACGCCGAGAAGCCGATTACGAGTGCGAGCACGATTACGAGTACGCATGCGTCCTACGTCGAGTCGTGTAACCCAGAATTGAACCAGGCGCCTTTGAGCAATCGCCTGACCTACAGTTCTGCCCGCAATGGCCCTCCGCAACTCTACTGGGTAGCACCGGATGGCCACGATGAGGAACGCCTTTGGGACTACGATCCCAATGCGTTTGAACTGCCCGGCGACTGGTCATTGGACGAGCGCCATTTTGCCTTTGTCCGCATCAACGAGAAAACACAGTTCGACATCTGGGTACTTACTCTGGAAGATGGACGCCAGGCCCAGGAATTCCTGGACGAGCCCTACAATGAAAAGAAGCCTGCATTCCATCCAAGTGGCAATTGGATTGCCTACGCGTCGGATGAAACAGGCCAATATGAAATCTACGTGCGGTGGTTTCCCGGTGGACG
Organism: Planctomycetota bacterium; assembly: GCA_022567055.1. Lineage (GTDB taxonomy): Bacteria > Planctomycetota > Phycisphaerae > Sedimentisphaerales > Anaerobacaceae > JAIPFM01. The sequence continues at coordinate 5,192 of JADFHU010000378.1, read as the reverse complement.
CGAGAGAGCACTGGTCAGCACCGAGGGAGGAAATGATCCCATGTGGGATCCTTCGGGCAAAGCGCTTTACTATGGCAGAGGCAACACGATGATGGCCGTTGGTGTAGAGACCGAACCGTTTTTCTCCGCAACACAGCCCGAGGCCCCATTCGAGGGCCCGTATGAAAGGAACGAATGGGGTACGAGTTATGACGTGACGACGACTCCGGACGGTCCCAGGTTTATCATGATCAAGCCGGACCAGGAGGCAACGGCCGTCAAGCAAGTGAATGTCATACTGAACTGGTCCGAAGAACTAAGGGCGCACGCCAAAATAACTTTACCATTTCTCATCTCATAATCACGTCATCTTCAGCCGCTTCTCAATCGCGAATTCCTCGATGTAGAATAGCTACGCCTGTGGATTCGCTCAATCGGCGCGACCAAATCTAACGCCAATTTGCTTCCTCTAAAGTGTGAATATATTTCTGCGCGACCGCTTCCACGATTCAGAGATCGACATGGGGTGGATCGTGTCTCTGAATCACATAGTGCTGAATCAACCTGGCAACTTCGTGACGTTGCGGAGTCTCCTCGTTATCCAAGGTCTCCGTGGTGCGGTCGAGACGGGCATGCTCGCTGTGGTAGCATCGGCGGAGGAGGACCAGCGTCTCGCTGCGAATCTGGGGCGTATGGAGTTCTAACATGACGCGTGCCCCTTCGCCGTGGCCGTAAATCGAGCCCAGAGAATCTAGTTTGGCAAATGTTTGGAGAAATGCCTTTTCCAAAACGACGATTTCCTCCAGGGTGAGTCGGCCCTCCTCAGCTCTCTTCTGCAACTGACTGCCGTCCTTCGCACCCAGTAGGTAGAGAATCTGGTCCCAGGTTCGGCAGGGGATCATCTTCGTCTTGCATATCTTCTGAAGTTCCGCTCTTTCCTGCTTCAGAAAGATCTGCAGCATGCGGTGGGCGTCTTCTCGTAGGTGCGGATGAGACTGCCTCCGCACCAGTTCGAACTGCCATGCCGTTACACTGCTCGGAGACCCGTCGGTTTGAATGAGCGAGAGAAGGTTCTTGGCCTCCTGACGCGCGGCCTTTTCAATCGTGGGGAGAGTCGCCTCGTCGAGAATCTCCGGAATCTCGGACGGGCGAGGCGCTCTGGAGACCGAGTCCTCTTTGACCGTCGGCATGTCCCGCACAGGGGTGGAGGACGTTTCTCCCTTCCTGAGCGCCCTCATGAATCGGAGAAAGTCCTCGGCCTCTTCTTGGTGGGCGCCTTTCCTGGCGTAGTGGCCCAGGAGCGTCTTCCAGGCATGATACCGGGTATCGTCCATGAGGTAGGATCGTATGTCTACGGCCAGACCGGAAGCGCCCTCGGTGTCGAGACAGGTCTCTGTCACGACCTGAATCCCCTGCACCACCGAGAACATATACGCCTTGTACCTCTCTGCGCCGGCATCTTTAAGCCGTCGCAAACGTTTCAGCGTCAACCTGATGTTATCCAACACGCGATCGTTCACAGTCAGCACATAGGGGGGCACCTCTTGGGCCTCAGTCAAAGCGGCGACTTCCGGCATCGCTGCCAAGAGTCCCCCCTCCTCCTGTTCGTCCGTGACATCTTCGTGGGCTGCTTCTGCCACCTCACGGATCCTCTTGAGGAGGTCCTCAACGTCTCGGACCGCCTTCTTCAGAGAACGGTCCCGGGCCGCGTAATAGAACTGGAGCGGGTTGAGGATCCAGAGCCCAGCCAGCACCAGCAAACCGATGCCGACCTTGATACAGACCTTCCCAGCCCGACGCAACCTCTCGGTGATGTGATCGATCTGGTCGAGTCCCGGCCTCTGCACCTGGGGGACGCCGTCGGCATCGTAGGCGCTCTGACCAAAGAGGTCGCCGCCGAAAGTGAGCAGGCTCAGGACGGCCAGATAGCCTATGGGATTGCTGAGTCTTCTGCGGGAATTCTTAGCCGATTGCGTGGCATCAGAGTGAGCCGTGTGTTTGGTAAAGCGCATCGTGTTGCCCTTGCAAACGGGTTAAAGAGCACCATGCTCGCGTACCCTCAGCATACATATTGTGTCACTCGAGAACAAGAGGACTTCAGAGGTGGGTCAGGCCCTGTGAAAATCAGTTATCCGTAGTGGGTATTGGGTCTCCAGTGGTCGGTTTTCGACAAAAAACTGATTACTGATTACTGCTTTGCTCAGGTATCGATCACGTGCGCTTCCCCCGCGTCACGAGGTATCCGGATGGCTTCTACCATTGCCTGGACCTCTTGCGGAGGAGGCGGCGTCCATTTGGAGATGATGAGGGAGACCGCGAAGTTGAGGAGCATGCCCAGGGTGCCAATCCCTTCGGGTGAGATTCCCCATAGCCAATGGTCGGCGCTGTTTAGGTCGGGTCGCACGAATTTGAAAAAGCAGATATAGCCGGCGGTAAAGGTCAGACCCACCACCATGCCGGCGACAGCCCCTTCTCTGTTCATCCGTTTGGAGAAGATGCCCATGATGATGGCCGGGAAGAAAGAGGAGGCCGCCAATCCAAAGGCGAAGGCCACGACCTGCGCGACAAAACCGGGCGGATGAACACCGAAGTGACCGGCGATAATAACGGCGAATCCCGCTGCGAAACGGGCGAAGAGGAGTTCCTGCTTGTCGGAAATGTTTGGCACGAGAACCTTCTTGAGGAGGTCATGCGAGATGGAGGTGGAGATGACCAAGAGAAGGCCTGCCGCCGTGGACAGGGCAGCCGCCAGGCCGCCGGCGGCCACCAAGGCCACCACCCAATTGGGAAGGTTGGCGATCTCGGGGTTGGCCAAGACGATGATGTCTTTGTCAACAAAGAGTTCATTGTCATTGTTCGTCGGCGTGTTCCTGAGCATGGGTTGACCATAGGCGCCGACGGAATTGGCATCCGCGAAATCGGGTTTACCTAGAAACGCTGCGCCCGGCCGATACTGAATCTTGCCATCGTCGTTTTTATCGAGCCACCCTACCAACTCTGTCTTTTCCCAGCTCTTATACCAGGAAGGGACATCTTTGTAGGCGGTCTCAGAAATTGTCTCTATCAGATTCGTACGGGCAAAGGCGGCTACTGCCGGCGCGGTGGTGTAGAGTATCGCAATAAAGAGCAGGGCCCATCCCGCGGACATGCGGGCGTCACGGACTCGACGCACCGTAAAGAAACGAATGATGACGTGGGGAAGACCCGCCGTGCCGACCATCAGGGCGGCGACTGAGAGGATGAGCTTGGTGCCTGAGGACATGAGAGGTCTCCGAAGCTGCGGACCTAAGCCCCCTCCGGGGCGTTTTCTTTCTTCCAGAACGCCTCTTTGTCCTCCGATCCCGGCCCTGCGCCTTCCCGCCTGATCACCAACGGAGCGGCGATCGCCACCGAGCTGTACGTGCCCACAATGAGGCCGACGAGCAGGCAGAAGGTGAAGGGCCGGATGCCGCTGCCGCCCTGGATGTACATGATGACCACCGCCAGCAGGGTCGTGGTCGACGTGAGCAGGGTCCGACTCATCGTCTGGTTGATCGATCTGTTCACGATCGCCGCAGTTGGTATCGGCAACTTCCCGCGGTTCTCGCGAATCCGGTCGAGGATCACGATGGTGTCGTTCAGCGAGTAGCCGATGATCGCGAGCATGGCCGCCACCACGCCCAGATCGATGCGGAACTCCTCGATGAGCAGGGTCCCCGCGAAGGCTGTCTTGGCGATCAGCCCCGTCAGGGCCAGGAGCCCCAGGGCGATCGTCACGTCATGGACCAGGGCGGTGATCGCCGCCACGGAGTACCGCAACGACCCGAATCGGACCCAGATATAGAGGAGGATGCCCAGCAGGGACAGCCCCACCGCCACGATCGCGTTGGCCGCGAGTGTCTGGGCCACGGCTGAGGAGAAGGCCCGGACCTGCTCGAGGCTGCTCCGGCGCTGAAGGGCCTGGGAGACGATTCTCCACTCCGTGCGCGCCAGACGCTCATCCCAGGTATCGAAGTCCACTTTCCTGGAGCTGAGGTCGCTGTCATAGACCAGGACGGCCACCGACCTGTACCCCTGGCCCAGGTCGGTCGGCTCCACCGGCTCGAGGCCGATCACCTTGACGTCGCGGCCCAGGGCCCCGCGCTGAGCGAAATCCCGCTGCGACCGCATCCGGTCGATGCGCTTGGTGACGTCGTCGGGGGTGACCGGCGGGTCGATCTCGTCGATCACGACCGCCACGCCTCCCTTGAAGCCGATGACGCGATCGGTGTACTGCGGCCGATTGATGCACTCGCCGAGGGTGTCCTTCTCGACCGTGAAGGTGAATTGCGCATGCTCGTCGGAGCCGGCCCCGACGAAGGTCAGCGACTGCGTGACGTCAAGCTGATCGCCGAACTCCCAGACGATCGCACCGACGATCGCGTTGGTGATGGTGTCCTCGTCCCCGATGCCCTTGGGGCTGGCGACCTTCACCTGGAAGCGATTGGCGACGACGCCGCCGGCGTCGTCGGTCTGCGTCTCGCCAACGGTGAGGACGCTCGCGTTGCGCAGCTCAGTGAGCACGGTCACGAGCGAGTCGACCTCGGGGTTGCTGAGCCGAGCGCCCGCTTGACCGCCCCCGGCCGACCGTCGAGCTCGCTCGATGTTCTCGGTCACCTCGTAGGAGCTCGCGAAAACCCGGACGTCGTAGAGCCGTTCCTTTACCCAGAGGTCGATCTCGCGCGCGGTCTGCTCGCTCACGCTCTTCAGCTCTTCCGTGATCTTGTCGGTCAGGGCAGAGCGGTTCTGGACATACGAGATCCAGGCCATCCCGAGGGACGGGATCAACGTGGCCAGCAAGGCGAGTCCCACGATCCGGCTCTTGATGCTCTCAAGCCGGAATACCTTGGGGACCTGGTCGACGACGGCCCGGGTGATGTCTGACGTGTGTTGGGGCATTGTCACAAGGTACGTCTCGGGGGAACGCGCCGCACGCGACAAGCCAGTCGACTGCCAATCCACCCATCACCGTGATATCATCGGTGCCATGAGCATCAAGATGATTCCAGCGGCCCTGCTGCTCGTTCTGATGATCGCACTTCCGGCCCACGCCCAGAACTCCTCCCAAGGAACGGGATACGGGTCCTACGTGGCGGGCGAGTACCGCGTGTTCACTGGAGCCGGTGAGCCTGCCTCGTTCGACGACGTCATCGCCGCAATGGGACGGCACCGAGTCGGGTTCATCGGCGAGACCC
>JADFHU010000377.1 GCA_022567055.1 Planctomycetota bacterium | reverse complement strand
TAGGCCGTGAACTGTGCGATGATACCCGAAGACCCTATTATTTTCGCCTTCACCCGCCAACAGAACACTCCCGCACTCACCGTGGTGTCCTGTCGCGATCCATCCATGGCGGTAAACGTGAGGGACTGAGGGGTGGAGACGGGCCGCACGCGTATGTCGTCTTCCAGATCATCGGTCAGGGTCAACGCGATGGTGTCGACCCTTTGACCCTGCGCCTCGTGGAGTTTGCCGACGACCCAGCTCAGATCGTGGGCCCGGCCCTTGGCGACTCGAAATCCATTGGCTCGGAAAGCGGCGTGATTCTTGAATCGTAGCCCCTTTGAAGTCAAGGGTCTCCACATCTCATCGAGTTCGGAAACGTTTTCCGTGGGAATCTCAAAGGCCTGGACTTCGAGTTTGATCTGAGCGGCCAATGAGGGCGGGCGGTCTTGCGGCGGATTGATCACGGCCAGTTCCCCGATCTTGGCTTGCTCCCAGACGGGCGGCGGCTGGTCCTGGGAGCGGCAACCCGGCAGAATGGATGCACACAGTATGAACGAGGGGAGCAACAGCCCTATCCGATTTCCCATACCGCTAGCCCAGGCTCTTTCTGAAAACTCCGTCGTCGGCCCGAGAGCGAGCGATTTGTTCGTCTGGCAAAGACGGCGAAGCAGGCGATGTTGGTTTTATCGTCGATACAGCCGGATGCAGCCAGGCGGACAAAGGGCCGCTCGAAGCCAGATCGAGATTTCAGACAGAGCCTATCAGTGGATAGGAGACATGTCAATGTAGGCAAAGGCCGGCATGGTTCAAGGTTCCAAGTTCACGGTTCACGGTTGAAGGAAAAACTGATTCAAGGCTTCGAACCGGGAACCCTGAACCAAAAACTCTAATTCGGTATGTGGTTTACGACTTCTGAAGCATCGTGAATCCGGCCTGGTTCATTTCCGGCCCACGTTCCCGATTGTTGTCTTTAAATCGTAAACGTAGCAGTTGATTAGGCAATTGGCGGTGTCGATTACCGACCCACAGACCCCCCGACCCACCGACCCCCTCTCCACCCGATCTATTTGCTTGACCCGACCTGTCGATTTGACTCTAATGGCACGCCGTTGCGTGCAGACCACCTTGAAAGAGGAGTGAGTACCTAAGGGACCGGTACGAAATAACTTGGACTTTTGAATGCCCAATTGCACCCCATCTTTGATCGCTTCTCGATCGTGACATCCGCGACGTAGAACAGCTACGCCTGTGGTGTCGCTCAATCGGGCGCGACCCAATATGGGGAACACTTGGACCCCAAATTGTCCACCTTATTTCTTGCCGATCCCTAAGGTTGATAGTTCACGGATTTCAGGTACCGCGATGGATGTGGTCCTAGGCTTTGTCGGAAAACTTGCTCGTCGGCCCGAGAGCGAGCAGTTTTTTCGCCTGGTAAAGACGGCGAAGCAGGCGATATTGGTTTCATCGTCGATGCAGCCGGATGCAGCCAGGCGGACAACAGCGGCTGCCTTGATCCGACAGTTGCTGCGACAGCAGCAGATAAAACGATTCAAGAAAAAGGGCCGCTCGAAGCCAGATCGAGTTTTCCGACACAGCCCAATATGGTTTTGACGAGGCAGAACGAGATGAAGATCAGCCAGAGAGCCGAGAGTGTCCCTCCATCCATGACGATTGCGGTGACCGCTCGGGCCAAGGAATTGAAAGCGCAAGGTGTGGATGTCGTTGGTTTTGGAGCGGGCGAACCTGATTTCGACACGCCGCAATACATCAAAGATGCCGCGATCGAGGCCCTCAAGGCCGGACAGACCAAGTACACCGCCGTGGCCGGCATTCCCGAACTGCGAAAGGCCATTGCTGACAAGCTAAAGCGAGACAACGGTCTGGACTATTCGCCTGACCAGGTAATCGTCAATGTGGGGGGTAAGCATTCCGTCTACGAGGCGATGCAAGCGGTCCTGGATCCGGGTGACGAGGTCATCATCCCCACACCGTACTGGGTCACCTATCCGGAGACGGTCACTTTGGCCGGGGGCGTTAACAAGATCGTCGAAACGGATCAAAGCAGTGGCTATTGTCTGACGCCCGAGCTACTCGAGGCAGCGATCACGGACAAGACGGTGATGTTGGTGCTCAACTCGCCGAGTAACCCGGGCGGGTTCACCTATAGTCCCGCTCAACTCGCGGCCCTGGCCAAAGTGCTAGAAGGGACCGACATCTACGTCATGTCCGACGAGATGTATGAAAAGCTCATCTACGGGGATACGCAATTTGTCAGTTTTGCGGCATTAAGCGAGGATGCCTATCAGCGCACCTTGACGCTGAACGGTCTCAGCAAGGCATTTTCTATGACCGGGTGGCGGCTTGGTTTTGCGGCGGGGCCCCTGGATGTGATTAAGGCCATGGGGCGGATACAGTCCCCCATGACCTCCAATGCCGTCACCTTCGTCCAGTATGCCGCGGTGGTCGCTCTCGGCCCGGAATCCAACGATGCGATTGAGATCATGCGCGCCGAATTCGAAAAACGTGCAAAGATCATGGCAGACCGTCTTAACAGCATCGACGGTGTGCGATGTGCGCAGCCCACGGGCGCTTTCTACTGTTTTCCGGACGTGTCGGCCCACTTCGGCCGAACGATCGGCGATGCCCAGATCAAAGGGAGCATGGATTTCGCCCAGGCGCTACTCGAACAGAGGAACGTGGCCGTTGTGCCCGGCGTGGCCTTTGGCTGTGACAACAATGTACGTCTGAGCTTCGCCTGTTCACTGGAGCAGATCACCAAGGGACTGGATAGACTCGAAGCATGGCTAAGTCAGTAGGCAATCAACAAGATACTGCCCCACCGTTGGGCGCTGATGACAGGCAAAAAGCGGTCCTACTGCGTTACTTGAAAATCGTCTCCTGGCTGGGGATGATATTCATGACTTTTTACGCCTGTACGCGCATGGTGGCAGCGGGGGACACCTGGGTGGCTATGGCCTGTGGTCGGCATTTCTTGAATCACGGCGTGGATACGATTGAACCCTTCAGCGCCAACTCCCATGCAGCGGGCCCGACACTTGCGGAGATACAGGCTTGGCCCACCTGGGCCAAGCTCATGGTCGATGTCGATGCTGCACAGCTTGGACTCGATGCTGAGGCCGTTAAGGCCGATGTCCCCTGGATCGCACGTATTCTTCTTCCTAAATTCGATTTGGAGACCGTCCAGTACTGGCATCCCACGGGGTGGATCAATCAAAACTGGCTCACCCACGTGTTTTTTTACGCCGTGACAACCGGCTTGGGCTCAGAAGAAGAACCCTTTTTCAACGCCTTAGTCTACTGGAAGTTCGCGATCTACCTATTGACTGTGTTTTGCATCTATCGCATCGGGCGGGAACTGGGTCTTTATCCCTTCATAGCGGCTATGTCCGCCTGCTTTGCCCTCTTCATAGGACGATCTTTCTTGGATGTGCGTCCGGCGGGATTCTCAAATCTGCTTGTCGCGGCATTTATACTCCTCCTCATACTGACCACCCATAGGAATGTGCTCTATATTTGGCTAATCGTTCCCCTCGCTGCTTTTTGGTGCAACCTGCATGGTGGCTATATTTATGTTTTTATCATGCTCATGCCCTTTATTGGGCAGCATGTTCTGGCAGCTCTGCCCGGACGCTGGTCCTTGCCGCTTCATGCTTCCTTGGGATGGCTGGTCCTGCTTATACTGAGTGGAAAGCTAATTGAGCATCCACTTTTGGGGGAGATGCCGGCTGCTTCATCAAGCACTGTGCAATTCCTGCTGGTCCTCTGTGCGATTGGCATCGTCTTGGCGGCGGTACCCAGGGTTAAAGTCAGCGCGCTCTACGCCTATCTTCTGGTCGCGACAGTGCTTGTTTTCTTTGTGCTACTCTCTCAGTTTTTTCCGCGCATTCCGCAAGTCTTGAATGCCAATCAACTGACGGCCGTACAAAAGCACCTCTTTAAAGCCCGCTGTCAGTTCCTGGGATTGTATGCGCTCTTCGTGTACTTGGGTGTGCTCGTTTCATTTTTCAAGGACAGATTGGTGGTGTTAAAGCTCAAGGAGATTGGGCAAGTCATTGCGGCAGGCGTCGTTAGTTTTGTAGCCATGGTCATTCTCAGTCCATTCCATCTGACGAATATCACTCACACACTAGAGATCAGTGTTAGCGAACATGCGGAACGATGGCGCCAGGTGCATGAATGGCATCCCGCCTTTCAGTGGACCAATCCAGTGGGCACGGCTGAACCCTTTTTCGTGCTCGTTGTGATGGCGGTGTTGGCTGTTTTCGCGTGGCATGGCGTTCATGTTTTGGTGAGTCGTCTTAACCAACCGAAAACCATCAAGCGGAGGAAAAAACCACAGTTACCAACTCATGAGTGGCCTAGATTTGATCTGGCGGCGGCTGTTATTGCCGCCTTGACCATCTACATGGCCATGCGCTCGCGCCGGTTCATCCCCATTGCCGGTTTCGCGGCCTGTCCCTTCGTATTCTTGCTGATTCAGCAAGTCATGATGGGATTGAGTGCACTGCGCTCTCATGATCACACCAAGTTAAGGCCCGCCGAGGCTGATGGTGACGGTACCCTCACGTGGTGGTTTGCCGCTTTCATTGCTGTGCTGCCCATTCTCTATGGAATTGGGTATTTGGCCTTGGGTATCGCTCAACATGGAATTGGATCTTTGGGCATCGCTCACCCGGTTTATGAACTCATGGGGAAGGTGGAAGATTTTCACAGCTTTCGCGCGTATTTCTATGCCCTCTCTTTCTTCATTCTGTTCTCGGTTTTTCTGCTGCTGGGGTTCCTTTCCAGCGGCTCCGGCGATGTTTCTGGGTCCAATTTCAGACCGCCACCCGGATTAAGGGGCGCCTTGTTATCCCCACCCCTTCCTCTCGTATTGTTCACTGTTGTGGCTTTGAATGTCTTTGGTTTCGGTCTGTGTCTTGGCTACAAATTTAAACAAGTCTATCTCAATGCCTGGCCCCCGGATCCCCACTATAGCTCGGTGTTTATGCGCATGACGGCCTCGTTCTACAAGCCCTTCAATGCCTGCAAGTTCATCCGCCAGAACAAAGTGAGCGGTAGGATGATGAACTACTGGACCGAGGGGGGATTCATCGGCTGGGGCCAAGATGCCGACCCGAACACGGGGAAGACGCCCTTGCAGCTCTTCATGGATGGCCGGGCCCAGGCTGCTTACGATCGCAAAGCCTTCGATCAGTGGCATCAGATTTGGGGGGGCGGTCCTGAGATGGCCAGATTTCAGCTCGAATTGCGGCGCTACGAGCGCGGTCTGCTGAAAAAGAAGCCTAATCTTAAGGATTTCTATCCCGAGATGGGTGAGTGGATTTCGCAAGTGCTGCGAAACCGTGGTGTCTGGGTGGCATTGGTGCCGCAGGGACAGTTTGACCGCCCCTTCTGCCGGGCCTTGGAGCACAACAGGGAATGGCCCATCGTCTTCATCAACAACAAGCAGAAGCTCTTTGTGGATGCCACGACAGAAAAAGGAAAGGCCCTGTTTAGCGGAATTGGTACGGGCCAGACGGTCTATCCCGACGAGTTTACCCAATCGCTCAACCTGGGGCGCTTCCATCTGATATACGACCGTAGTGAGGGTGCCAAGAAGAAGGGGCTAGACTACCTGATCAAGGCCTACGAGTTGAATCCGACGCCCGCGCCCGTGATCGAAGTGCTCGGTCTCGCCGCGCAATTCACCCCGCTACATACCGAGGTGACGACCTTCTGCCAGCAGATCGTGGACGACTTCGACGCGCAGAAGGACGTCTTTATCAAACAGGATGGCTATCGGGGCCGCCTGGAGGCTGCGAGGATGTCATGTGGCTTTCTCGCCCGCTTGGCCAAGCAAAGGAAAAACACGGTTGAGGCGGCCAAGTATACCCAGCGAGCCAAGGAGATCTCTGTGGAACGTGACTGGCAGGGGGCCCGAACGAGATGGTAAGGCCGCCAGGGAGACCATGAAAGAGGCGGACAGGAATATCTCAATCACCCTCTTTTTTCCCTGCTACAACGAGCAAGATAACATCACCCGTGTCGTCGAGCAGGCCCTAAAGG
>JADFHU010000376.1 GCA_022567055.1 Planctomycetota bacterium | reverse complement strand
GGGACTGGGTTCGGTCGGCACGCGGCGAGTCCGTCCTCGACGACTCGGCCCAGCTCGTGGAGTCCAGCTAATGGTGACCCTCTGTTCCCGAAAAGACGAGCGTCACGATCTGAGCAAACTCCTGACCTGGCGCGATGACCGCATGGATCTAGACATCCCGGATGGCGTGCTGCCGCCCTTTTTGATCGAGGCCTATAACCGAATCGCGGTCGGAGAGCCCATTCACATCGATTCGCTCTGCACGCCCGAGAGATTAGACAGGCTTCAAAAGCTTGAGGAAGAACACTATGCGGGGATCGAACTGATCTGGCTGATCTTGGGACTGATTCACCACCGCTGCAATCGACGCACAGAGGCGCTGCGCTGGTACCGAAAGATCGCGGCACGGACCGCCCATCCGCTCGTTTACCAGGAGATGGCCGATGTGTCTCAAGGCTTGCATCAGTACTCGCAGGTGTTGCAGTATCGCCGCGAAGCCCTGGCGTTGGCGCCGGACTGTCTGCCGATTCGGCGTCAGTGCGTCATTGATTTGGCCTTGACCGGTCATGTCACCGAGGCCGTAGCGACTATGGAATCGTTGCTGCGAAAAGAGACGGTCGATCCCCTCTTTCACTCCAGCTATCTGTGGTACCTGCATCTACTCCCGGACACCGACCAAGCGCAGCTCTTCGAGGCCCACAAGGCCTGGGGAGTGCGGCATGCCCCCGTTCAGAAGACGACCGAGCGTGAAGGCCTCGATCTGGATCCCGATCGCCCTCTGCGGGTCGGTTATCTGTCCGCGGATTTTCGTCAACATTCGGCGCTCTATCTGATCGAAGCCATTCTGGATGGAGGGAGTGGTGATCCATGTGAGATTGTTGGCTATGGAAACGTCGCCCATCCGGACCGTGCGACGGCGCGCCTGAAAGGAAAGTTCGGCCGGTACCGAGACATCTTCGAGATGTCTGACCAAGAGGTCACAGGGCAGATCAGGCGAGACGACATCGATATTCTGGTGGCCTTTGCCGGCCATACCAATGGCCACCGGCTGGGAGTTCTGGCCCACCGGCCGGCACCGATCCAAGTGGACTACGGTGGTGTCTGTTCTTCGGGGATGGTCCAGGTGGATTACCGCATAACGGACGCAATCATGGACCCGCCGGACATCGCGGATTACTACGTGGAACGGTCGATTGTCCTTCCGCAGGGCTGTGCCTGTTACCGTCCACCGGATGTGACACCTCCCGTCGGACCTCTGCCGGCCTTGAGCAAGGGCTACGTGACCTTTGGCGTCTTCAACAGCCGTCTCAAGATGAACGGTAAGATCTTTCCCCTGTGGCATCAGATTCTCACGCAGCTTCCCGATTCGAAACTGGTCCTGAAATTTCCCGGCGGCTCGGATGAGGTGCTTGTCGAGGAATTGATGCAGGAAATGGCGCTGGCGGGCATCGATCGCCGTCGTGTCACCGTCTATCCCCTGATTCCCTTTGCGGACCACATGACCCTCTATAACAGCATTGACATTGCCCTGGACACCTATCCATTCAATGGCTGCATCACGACACAGGAAGGACTCTGGATGGGCGTGCCGGTCGTCACGCTCTCGGGTCAACGTTTTACCTCGCACTACGGGCATACCATGCTCAAGCGGCTGGGGCTGGAATTCTTCGTTTCCACCTCCAAGGAGCAGTACGTTGCCAAGGCGGTGGCTCTGGCCCGGCAGACGGAAAGTCTGGCCCGGATCAGGGCCAGTTTGCGGACCCGCATGCTCAACAGCCCCATGATGGATTACGCCGGATATACCAGGCAGCTAGAACGTGCCTATCGCCAAATGTGGCGGGACTACTGCCGGAAGAAGGGGCAACTCACGCCATGACCCAAACAAACGAGATCTCAATGAACGAGCAAGGCGAGCGTTTCGACTTGGAGCATCTGCTGCGCTGGCCGGATGGCAAGATTGAACTCGAGATACCGGACGGCGTGTTGCCGGCCCCACTCATCGCGGCTCACAATGCCGCACAGAGAGGTGACCTCGACCTCGCCCGGGCGCTGCTCGCCGAAGAAACTCTGGAGATCGTTCGCCACCTGGAGGAGGGTGACTCTCCGGGCATCTGTCTGGTTTGGCTGATTCTGGCCATGGTGCACCACCGCTGCATCCAGTTGCAGCAGGCCTTGTCGTGGTATGAACGGATTCAGTCCAGGAAGCCGCATGCCTTGGTCTACAATGAAATGGCCGATGTCTATGTAGGACTGAAAGACTTTACCCAAGCCACCTGGTGTCGCACCCAGGCCATCGAGCTGGCGCCCGAGTGCCCGCACCTGCAGGGTCGCTGCGCAGTCGATCTCATCCTCTCGGGCTTTCTGGAGCAGGGCATCAACCGTCTGCGGGCCTTGGTGAGGGACCATCCCAGCGAAAGCGGTCTGCATGCCACCTTGCTTTGGTATCAGCACTATCTCTCGGACATCGATCAGGAGACACTCTCCGCAGAGGCCCGGCTCTGGGGCCAACGTCATGCGCCGCAGGGGAGCGTCGCGGCCTTTCAGACACAGCCTAAGAGTGATCCCAACCGTCGCTTAAGGATCGGCTACGTATCGGCGGACTTTCGCACCCACTCCGTTGCCTACAGCGTCGAGGCCCTGCTGGATGGTCGCGATGCGGCCTCCGCAGAGGTGTTCGGCTATGGCAACGTGACCTACAGGGACGAAGTCACGGCGCGCTTGCGGTCGAAGTTCGACGGCTATCGCGACATCCTGAAGCAATCAGACCTAGCCGTGGCTGAGCAGATCCGCCGCGACGAAATCGATATTCTGGTCTCGGTGGGGGGGAACACCGACGGCCATCGCTTGGGCGTCTTCGCGCTCAAACCGGCGCCGGTTCAGGTGGACTATGGCGGAATCTGCACGTCGGGTATGCCACAGATAGGTTACCGCCTGACCGATCGCATCCTGGACCCTCCTCCGATGCAGCCCCACTATGTGGAGAGATTGGTCTATTTGCCCGAGGGCTATGTCTGCTACCGTCCCTCCGACCAGGCACCCGCAGTGGGGCCGTTGCCGGCCCGGCAACGCGGATTTGTCACCTTTGGCGTTTTCAACAACCGACTCAAAATCAATCGGGGGATGATTGCCCTATGGACCACGATCTTGAATCAAGTCCCGGACTCGCGCCTGCTGCTCAAGTTTCCCGGAGGGGGGGACAGGCCCCTGGTAGAGAGGCTTCTCGCCGAGTTCGCACGGGCGGGTCTTGACCCGCAGCGCGTGAGCGTTCGGCCCATGTTGGGGTTGAGGGCCCATTTCGCCCTCTACAACGAGGTCGACATCGCTCTGGATCCTTACCCCTTTAATGGATGTCTGACGACACTCGAGGGCCTCTGGATGGGTGTCCCCGTGGTGAGCCTGACCGGGCATCGTTACACGTCACACGTGGGTCATACGATTCTGACACGGATGGATCTGTCGTTCTTCGTGGCCCAATCGGAGCGGGAGTATGTCGCCAAGGCGGTGGCCCTGGCGGGCCGGACCGAGAACCTGGCCCAGATCCGGGCGAGTTGCCGCCCGCGCATGCAGGCATCGTCCCTGTGTGACGCTGCGGGCTATGCCCGTCACTTGGAGCAGGCCTATCGAGCGATTTGGGAGGATCACTGTCACTCCGGCCTGCGGCCAGAGACAGGACCCATCTTAATCGGCAACTCTCCAGTCGTTGGAACCGGCAAGAAAACAGCGGCTTCCGTGGCACAATCCTGGCTGCGATAGCAGCATTATTAAAGAACCACGAATTAACTTGGACTTTTGAATGCCCAATTGCACCCCATCTTTGATCGCTTCTCAATCGCGAAAACAGCGGCTTCCTTGGGTCAGACCTAGCTGCGATAGCAGCATAAATAGCATCCCAAGCAATCCGCGACGTAGGAGAACAGCTACGCCTGTGGTTTCGCTAAGAAAGCTTGGAAGGGACAGTCTTTTAAAAGACTGTCCCCCATCCTTGTTTCTACCCAATATGGGGCACACTTGGACCCCAAATAGTCCAACTTATTTCTTGCCGATCCCATAACATGAAAACCCTCGAGACCTATCTCGCCTGTCATGAGGGCAGTCCTCAGACAGAGCCTAGCACGCGATCGCTGTCGTCACGGCTGACATTCGTCCCCGGCCCGGGAGACACGTCTCGCTTCCTGGTGACGGAAGAGGTGCCCCATTTTCTGTCGGAGGCCTACGCCTGCGTTTCGGCCGGACAACCCGAACAGGCTCGTCAGTGGCTCGGCGAGGAGACAGTGACAGCGCTCGCCGAGACCGCGGCGGCGGGCACGTGTTCCGTTGAAACCTGTTTCCTGTTGGGCCTAACGTTCTTTAGCCTGAAGGACTGGGAGGCATCCGAACAGTGGTTTACATGGACCTTGCCCCAGTGTCCGCACGGTCTGGTCTACTACGAGTTGGCCCGCATCTGCACGCTCACACAACGTTTTTCCGAAGCCCTGTCTCATCTGGAACGGGCCTTTGCCGCCCTGCCCGACCACGTCGGCATCTGCACGAGCTACGCCGCTGAGCTGTTTCGCATCGGCCGTGCCGGGAAAGGCATTGCACTGCTGCGTCGCGCGACAGAGCTGGCACCCGACAATGCCTTGCTCGGTTCGAAATACCTCTACAGTCTCAGCTATCTCCGGGACATTCCAGCCGGGGACATCCTGGCGGAACATCGGGCCTGGGCGCTCCGCCACGAACCCACCTCCTGGGCCCGCACGCACCACGCGAACGAAGTGGACCCCGATCGACGCCTGCGAATTGGATACCTCTCTTCCGAGTTTCGTCGGCATTCTGCCGCCTACTGTTTCGAGCCCCTCCTCGACCACCGTGATCCGGACGCCTTTGAGTTGTTTGGCTATGGCAACTGGGGTCAGCGGACGAGGTCACTGCCCGACTGGAGCAGAAGTTCGATCACTACCGGCCGATCTGGCAACTGGACGACGAGCACGTGGCTCATCTGATCGAAAGAGATCAAATAGACATCCTTGTGGCCATAGGGGGTCATACGCTAGACAATCGATTGCCCGTACTGGCCCATAAGCCGGCCCCGATCCAAATCGACTTCGGGGCGATCAGTACGACCGGAATGTCCCAAGTCGACTACCGGTTCACGGATCACACGCTGGACAGTGATCAGACGCAATCCCTCTATGCCGAGACCAGCCTCTACATCGAGAGCGGTTTTGAAGTCTATCGCCCCCCCGAGACCATGCCGGCAGTAGGCCCTCTGCCCTGCCTGCGCAACGGATTCGTTTCTTTCGTCTGCTTCAACAACAGCAGCAAGATTACGGACGAGATGATTGAAATCTGGGCCAAGATCCTCTTGGGCGTCGAGCGGAGTCGCCTCCTGCTCAAATTCCGCGGCGGCGACGACCCTGGCACCCGGGTCATTTTTATGCAGCGTCTGGGACGATTCGGCATTTCACCGGAACGACTCTCTTTTTTCGGCTGGCAGGCCAGCGGCGGTCAGTATGCTCTCTACAATCAGGCCGACATTGCCCTGGACACCTTCCCCTTCAACGGCTGCTTGACCAGCATGGAGGCGATGTACATGGGCCTGCCGGTTGTCACCCTCTACGGTCAACCCGATCGATACTGGAATTGCCACATCGCCGGGGCACTGCTCAAACGGATGGGGCTTGGATTCTTTGCGACGCGATCGCCCCGGGAGTACCGGGCCAAGGCGATCGCTCTGGCACGAGACCCGGCCTCCCTGGAGGCCATCCGAAAATCAATGCGGGCCCGGATGAACGCCAGCGGCGGTGTCTGTGATGGCGTTTCTCAACAGAGTTCCGTTGAATCTCTCTACCGTAGGGTGTGGCGGCAGTGGTGTGACCGCGCCGGCCGCGGGAGCGAGTGATGGCCCCAGCCGCGGCGCGTTTTCAAACAGTCCCTGGCATCATCCCCGCGGATACACTACACTCTTCCTTCGTTAAGCTATGAACTACGACAACTCAAGCTCACGGAGGACACTGAGACATGAGGGCACTGATCACCGGCATCACCGGATTCGTGGGGAGTCACCTGGCAGAGTATATCCTGGAAAACCATCCCCAGGTGGAGG
>JADFHU010000375.1 GCA_022567055.1 Planctomycetota bacterium | reverse complement strand
TACCATCGGCAATCTCAAAATCTCTCGAGCACTTGACAGCGGCATTATCCTGATTGCCGCCGTAAATATTATAAGGCGTGGCCATATCGACCGAGACGGCATAAAACTCACCTATGGGCAAGTTATTCATGTGCAGCCAGTTGTCCCCCCGGTCATAGGTAAAATACAATCCATGATCGTTCCCCAGGATCAAATGATTGGTATTCGTGGGGTCGATCCATAGGGCATGCTGATCCAGTGAAAACAGCCTCTTCGGCTTGGGCATCAAGTGTACAATGGTAGTCTCGATTTGCCGATAGGTCTTGCCGCCGTCCCGGGAAGTCAAAAAGCGATTGCCGCCCACCCAGACTTCATTTTCGTTGTCCGGCGAAATCCTCATGAGATTGAAATCATATCCGATGGTCGTCCCTAAGTAATTCTCATTGACTTTTCTCCATGTTTCTCCTCTGTTATCCGAACGATAGACCTCCCCGCGAATAGCGCGGCCCCTGCGAGAGCGTCGAGTGCTTCGAGTGCTCTGTTCGGGTCGCGGCGCCTCATTCTTTTTATGAAAACCTCCGTCTCTGACGGAGGACCCGGATAGGTTCTACCGATCCGGCGAGAAGTAGCCTAGAATCTTCCTCCCGGGAAAGCCCGCTGTGGGCACCTAAGGAGAAAGATTCTATGCATGAATGGAACAGCTTATCTCACGTTCGTTGGGACTGCAAATACCATATCGTATTTGTACCGAAGTATCGCAAGAAGGCATTGTATGGCAAGACGCGGCGTCAAGTACGTGAAATTCTCTTGTCCTTAAGCAAGCAGCTTGGGGTTGAGATCCTTGAGGGGCATTTGATGCGGGACCATGTGCACATGTGTCTCAAGGTTGCCCCAAAGTACAGCATTTCCTATGTCATTGGCTTCTTGAAGGGCAAGAGTGCGGTTCGGATTCACCGAGCCCTGGGATACAAACGCATGACCGGGATGCATTTCTGGTCCAGGGGTTACTGTGTCAGTACCGTAGGACTGGATGAAGAAACGATCCGACGTTACATCCGTGAACAAGAAGAAAACGACAGTGGCCAGATGTATCTGGACATGGAGTAAACACTAACAACAGCCCCAGCGGGGCTTCCCTACGTTAACGCCCCCTTCTAGGGGGCTTTTTCAGGCCCCCCGCTCTGCGGGTGGTCGGTGACTTGCACTCCACGCTACGGAATCATGCAGCTTGTTCAGCTCGGATCTATTTCAATGTCTTGTTGAACCAGTCTGCGGTGAAGCGGTACCCATCCATACCCACACTGTGCCCCCTGCCATCAATTGCATTTAGGAGTTGTGCAAACATAAATCACTGGTTTTACGCTCAAATTTGCGTCAGATTCGTTCGTGACCGATTGAGCGAAGCCGGAAGCGTAGCTGTTCTACGTTGAGGATTCGCGATTAAGGAACGGACGAAGATGGCGTGAAGATGAGATGGAAAACCGGTGAGTTATTTTTGCACGACGACTTAGCTCAGCTTCCACGCCAACTCTTTTGAGCTTTTCTACAGCGATCTGGGCCTGCTGGGGGGGACAATTCGATCTGCCGTCCCGTGGACGAACAGCGCCGGCGGGTCATCAGCCGTGATGTGATACATGGGAGAGATACCCTCCCCGACCTTTCGAATCTCATCTTCTTCGGTGACTTTCTCATCACTCACCTCTTCCTTTGCTAGACTTGAATATTTTCAAGTTGTTTCTTCCCGAACATTCCCATAGAATCAATGCCTAATGGATATTGAGAAGCTTACATAAGTCATTGGAATGAAACAAGTTCGAATTTTTGCGTAGGACAACATGTTGAATGCAAGAACGGTGAGTGAGTTGCTTGAAGGGGGAGACGAGTCGGCGGTCGCTCTGGCGGCGCCGGAACGTGAATCGCTGAATTTCGGTGAGCTGCGGGCCCACGTGATGACGACGGTGGCAGCGCTGAACAAGTTGGGCATTGGACGCAACGACCCGGTGGCCATTGTGCTACCGAACGGACCGGAAATGGCCTCTGCATTTCTGGCGATCGCGGGCGGGGCCACGACGGCGCCGCTGAATCCGACATACACCGCAGACGAATTTGAGTTTTACCTTTCGGACCTGAATGCAAAAGTTTTGGTCCTCGAAGCAGGCAGCGATTCGCCCGCGCGCGCGGCAGCAGAAAAACTTGGTTTGCCCGTAGCGGAACTCGAGTGGGGTGCAAAGGACAAATCTGGTCTGTTCCAGCTCCACGGCGAGGCCGTCGGTGATCCACCGCCGAACGGCGGGCCCGCCCAAGCCGACGACGTAGCGCTGGTGCTTCATACTTCCGGTACCACCTCCCGACCCAAGATTGTCCCCCTGAGTCACACCAACGTCTGTGCCACGGCCGCCAGCGTTCGAGACATCCTGGCTCTGGTTCCCAACGACCATTGCCTCAATATCATGCCCTTGTTCCACATCCACGGATTGGTGGCAGCGGTGTTAGGCTCGCTGGGCGCGGGGGCCAGTGTGTGTTGCACGCCCGGCTTCAACGCCATGAAGTTTTTCCGCTGGATGAAGGACGCCAAGCCGACATGGTACACCGCCGTGCCGACCATGCACCAGGCCATCCTCGCGCGGGCCGGGGGCAATCGCGCAATCATCGAAAGCGTGCCCCTGCGACTCATCCGGTCCTCGTCGGCCGCCTTGGCCCCGCAGGTCATGCAGAACCTGGAGGACACGTTCGCAGCGCCCGTTATCGAATCCTATGGAATGACCGAAGCAGCCCACCAAATGACGAGCAATCCGCTGCCGCCGCGCCCCCGAAAGCCAGGCTCGGTAGGCGTCGCCGCCGGGCCCGAAGTTTCGATCATGAACGACAAGGGAAGTCTGTTGCCTTCTGGAACCGTCGGCGAGGTGGTGATCCGCGGTGTCAACGTCACGGCGGGTTATCAGAGCAATCCCGCTGCCAACGCCGAGGCTTTTACCGATGGCTGGTTTCGTACGGGCGATCAGGGCGTGATAGACGACGAAGGGTATCTTCGGCTGACGGGACGGCTCAAGGAGATTATCAACCGAGGCGGAGAGAAAATCTCACCGCGCGAGGTCGATGAAGTGCTGATGGACCACCCGGCGGTGGTGCAAGCGGTGACGTTTGCCATACCCCACGATAAGCTGGGCGAAGATGTAGCCGCGGCGCTGGTCTTGGGCGAGGGTCAGACCGTCGACGAACGCGAAATGCGCGATTTCGCCGGCAGTCGGCTGGCAAAGTTCAAGGTGCCGCGACGGGTGGTTTTCCTCGACGAAATCCCGAAAGGACCCACCGGAAAGCTACAACGAATCGGCCTGGCCGAAAAGCTAGGGCTTACGTAGCGACTACTCTCTTCGCAGGTGGTCTCTGCGCTCACACATAGCGGCCCATTCCAGGAGACCGTGCGAATTGAAAATCTGCATCTACGGAGCGGGCGCCATTGGCGGCTACCTCGGCGCCGAATTGGCGCAGGCCGGCTATGACGTCACCCTCATCGCTCGTGGTCCGCACTTAGAGGCGATGCGGCGTAACGGACTGACTCTGTTGATTGGGGGAGAGAAAAAGGGTGTGAAGGTCGCCTGCACGGACGACCCCGCCGAAGCGGGCCCCCAGGACTATGTCATCATTACCTTGAAGTCGCACTCCCTTTCGCCGATAGTCGATAAGATCTTGCCGCTGCTTGGCCCTGATACTGCTGTGGTGACGGCTCAAAACGGAATTCTCTGGTGGTATTTTCACAAGTTGGAGGGTCCCTGGGAGGGCCGACAACTGGAAAACGCCGATCCCGGCGGACGCATCTGGAATACCATTGGCCCACAGCGAGCCATCGGCTGCGTCGTGTACCCATCGTGTGAAATTGTCGAGCCCGGCGTTGTCAGGCATCTGCATGGGAATCGATTCATGCTGGGGGAACCCGATGGGGCCAAGTCTGACCGAGTGGTCGCGCTAGGCAAAGCCTTGAAATCCGTGGGTTTGAAAGCCCCGGTGCGCCCCAGGATCCGCGATGATATCTGGCTTAAACTCTTGGGAAATGTTTCTTTCAACCCAGTGAGCGTCCTGACGTTGGCGACGCTCGAACAAATCACCGGACATGAGGGCACGCGTGCTGTTGTCCGCGACATCATGGTCGAATCTCGGGCCGTCGCCGCCAAGCTGGGCGTCAAATTCAGCGTTGATGTGGAAACGCGCATCGGTTGGGCCGCAGACGTCGGCGCCCACAAGACGTCCATGCTACAAGATTTGGAACAGGGGCGACCGATGGAAATCGATGCGCTCGTCGGCGCTGTGTCTGAGATGGGTCGGTTGGTCGGCGTGGCCACCCCCACCATCGACGTGGTCCTGAACCTGGTGAGATTAAGGGTCGGATCACGTGACTGAAAAACCTATGCCATAGTGAAATGGAACATCATGGCAGATGACAATTTGTCTCCAGGTGTGAAGAAGACAGACGAGCCAGAGACACTAGAACTCCCCCGTATGGTTGCGGGAAGCCTCGCCGTCTATTTTGGACCCGGTATTATTCTGATGATGACCGGCATCGGGACGAGTCATCTCATCACGGCGCCGGTCGCAGGCGGACGCTTTGAGTTTGCCTTGCTCTGGTGTATCCCGGTCGCATACATCTTCAAATACTACGGTTTTGAAATGGCCTTCCGTTTCACCCATGCCACCGGCAGAAGCATGCTCGACGCCTACGCCACGGCTTGGAAGAAATGGCCTCTCTGGTATGTCTTGATCACCACCTTGATTCAGATGGCCATTGGGCAGGCCGGAAGGCTTATCGCTGCCGCTGCCGTCATGTACTATTTCCTGAGTGAATATCTCGGGGTACAGATTACCTACCAGGGCGCGAGCGGGGATGTCGATCTGGGTATTCCCGTCTATGCCTTCCTGTTGGGGGCATTCTCCGTCGTCATCATTCAGCGCGGCAATTATGGCGCAGTGGAGCTCGTTGCCAAGATTTCGGCAGGGGTGCTTGTCCTATCATCCATGGCCGTTTACGTCTATCAGCCGGCGCCGCTCTCTGCCATGGGACACTTTTTCGTATTTGAAACGCCTCAGGGCTCCTGGTTAATCATCGCCGCTTTCTTAGGTCTCCTGCCCACCGGAATGGACGTATCGCTTCAGGCCTCAGAGTGGGGAAAGGCCAAGAAAATCGGCACGTGTCGTGTCCGAAAGCAGATGGAGGAGAAGGGCCTGATCCGGGCATTCGATCCTCTGACGGCCAGGAAAGAGGATTTGACCGCCGACCTCACCGAATTGCCGCCCCACACCCGTGAGTATTGCCTGAGATGGTTCAAAATCGGGCTATGGGATTTTCGCCTGGGCCACATCGTGTCGTTCGTGATCGTCTGCATCTTTCTGTTGCTGGCCGCTGTGTCGATCTATCCCAGTGAAGTTGAAGGCCGAGCGGTCATGGAGGAAATCGCAGGCATCTTTCCCCCCGGGATGAAGATCGTTTTTTGGATCGGTGCTTTTGCCGCCACCTTCTCCACCTCCTTTAATTATTTCGATGGCTGGCCGCGTGTGGTGTCCGTCTGTTGTCGAAATATGTTTCGACCGACGGCGAAACTCTCTGGGATTGTCAAGAAGGACCTTAGCCCAGAACACAGGCGGGCCTGGTATTCTGAGTACAACCTATACCGGGGCGCCATGTTCTTCTCGCTCATCGCCTCGGTCATACTGATCGCCGGCGTGCCGAAACCGGTTTGGCTCGTGCTCGTGGCATCCGCCCTGGCGTTCTTCATCGCCCCCGTCATATTTTTCCTGAATTTCTATTACTGCTTGACGGTGATTCCCAAAAAGGACAAAAGTTTCTACCCATCCACCTTCGCCATCGTCTTTGGCTCGCTGAGTTTGATCATTTTTACGGGGCTAACCGTCCTTTTGATCATGGCCAGGGTATTTAAGGTCTTTGACTAGAAGTCATCCCAAAACCTGTTTTGTGACGAGATTGCGCGAAAAGGCTGTGGTCAAGGCGGAGGTGGCAAAGGCTCGGAGGCGTACTGAAGTACGTCGAGAACCTTTTTCGCCGACAACGCAGATCCACGGACTTTGCAGCCAATCGCA
>JADFHU010000374.1 GCA_022567055.1 Planctomycetota bacterium | reverse complement strand
TTTCGCTCAGTCGACACCTCACTGTGAAGATTAGCGAAATGTCGTGTTTTATTAAGGGATCGGCAAGAAATAAGTTGGACAATTTGGGGTCCAAGTGTGCCCCATATTTGGTAGAAACAAGGATGGGGGACAGTCTTTTAAAAGACTGTCCCTTCCAAGCCTTCTTAGCGAAACCACAGGCGTAGCAGTTCTACGTCGCGGATTTCGCGATTGAGAAGCGATCAAAGATGGGGTGCAATTGGGCATGCAAAAGTCCAAGTTGTTCCCTGCCGGTCCCTTAGCACTTACCCAGTAGGGGTAGGGCTGTCAAGGCAAAACTCCGCCTCTCTGAGGCGGGGTGTTCCTGGTTCTCTGGGCCATCTATTACGTATTGCTAATCGTAAAGGATCATCCCCCGCTTCAGGGCGGAGTGACGAATGTGGTCCATGAGTTGAGGGAAATGAAGAGCCGGCAGGATGCGTGTGACCCGCACTTGGTCCGGGGTAGACACAATTCGCAGGATCTTACCCTTGATCCATTCACGCGGTTCGATTTCCAGTTTCATCGTGAGGCCCTGTTCCTCCGGTGCATGGAGCCGTGGGACGGGATAGGCGGGTGGGGTGTCCTTCGGCAGAGAGTCCGCGGGTAAGAGGACTGGCGATACGAGCCCATCGTCTAGGCCGATATCGAAGTTGCGACGGCGGACCTTGACGAAGCCGGGAATCTGCCCGCTGTACCAGAGGCCCCGCACGGAGGCTGCCGCCTCCCTGGCCCGTAATTGGGACTGCACATCGAGTTTGATGAGTTCCGCCCGCAGGGCCGAGGTGAAGCGCCGATCGTAAGCGGCAGTGCCGGCGTGCAGGACCCGTTGGGCCAGGTAGATGCCCAAGGCATTCGAATAGGTGTCTTCCCAAGAGAAGGCCGAGGGGAACTCGGGAAAGGGACTCAGGAAGCGGTGCCCGAACCAGGTGAGGATCTCATGCCAGGTGGCTGCCTGAAATATGATGTACCCACCCAGGTCGACGGCCATGGTCCAACTCTTCAATTCCCGTTGGCGTCGTGGCAGACGGGACCAGTTCGTCGGATAGGTCAGATGAACATGGTAGATGGAGGATTCCGTGTTGGACTTAAAGGTGAAGTAGGGCTGTCCCTCCACGAGGTGTTGATAGATCATCTCTGCCAGGTATTTGGTCCAATCGGCCGTGGACCGCACATGCGTCGTGTCGATGTGTCCCGCCAGACGGGTGTACGCGATCCCGTTTCGCTCTAGGGCATCGGGCGCATAGCTGTGTGGGCCCAGATCATTGAGATCTACGAAGACCATACGCCAAGTAGCGGTCGGATAGTGCCCCACCCTGATTCGCGGTTCGCCTCTTGTATGGCACCCCGCCAACAGGGAGCAGGAGAGCAGAGAGGCGCAAAGGAACAGAGGGCGTGCAATCGCCGCGAAACGGGTGACGCCCAGGTCGGTGACGTTCGAGTTGTCAATCTGTCCCATACCAGTCGCGTCTTTGAGCTTTAGAGGGTTAAGGGCATGACAAACGTCGGGACAAAATACCGTCTGCCGAAGGACAGGTCAAGGCATTCCGAGAGGATGCATGCGTTGCGGTACCTGGCGAACGGACCCGCGAAGGTTGTTTTTTGGCTGGGCAAGCCATGGACAACAGGGTATAAGGATACCAGTTTCTGGGAATTGAGTTGGGGACCGGCAAGAAATGATTTGGACTTTTGAATGCCCAATTGTACCCCATATCGGATCGCTTCTCAATCGCGACATCCGCGACGTAGAACAGCTACGCCTGTGGTATCGCTCAATCGGGCGCGACCCAACATGGGGCATACTTGGACCCCAAATTGTCCAATGTATTTCTTGCCGATCCCTTAGGATCAGACCGATGCAGGTACTCACACGAACAAGAATGAGCTCATGACCGTCATATTACCATCTGACCATCATGCCCGGCAGGCATTGATCGATCGCCGCATAGACTGTATCTCCCAGGAACGAGCGGTGAGACAAGACATCCGCCCCCTGCGCATCGGTATCCTCAATATCATGCCGCAGGTAGAGAACTATGAATACAGCGTGCTGTTTCCCTTGGGGCGATCGGTCATGCAGATCAATCCCATCTGGATCAAGCTCAAGAGCCACCCCTATCGAAGCAGTTCCGGCACGCATCTGGAAAACCTCTACATTACCTTCGAAGAGGCGGTGCGGGAGAGACACTTGGACGCCCTCATCGTGACGGGGGCCCCCGTGGAAGCCATCCCTTTCGAGGAAGTGAGCTACTGGGACGAGGTCTGTGAGATCCTGGCCTACGCCCGTCAGAACATCGTGTCCACGCTGGGGATCTGTTGGGGTGGCTTGGCCATGGCCAAGACGCTCGGCATCGACAAGATTCAATATGAGAAGAAACTCTTCGGCGTGTTTCCCGCCAAGAGTCTCGACACCCATCACCGTATCATCGGAGAGTGTGACGACATATTCCATATACCGCAGAGCCGGATGGCCGGGATAGCCGATGAGGTGCTGGAAGCCAAAAGGGATGAGGGGAGTCTGGATCTACTGGCCTTGTCGGAACCGGGTGGGTACACCATTTTTGAAACGCGGGATCAACGGTTTCTCATGCATTTGGGGCATCCCGAATATGATGCCGGGCGCCTGGTGGTCGAGTACGAGAGGGACAAGGCCCTGGGTCTGGAAGGCGTGTTGCCTCCTGAGAACGTGGATCTCGGCAATCCGATCAACGTGTGGCGTTGCAATGGCCTTGAATTCTTCTCCCAGTGGATCAAGGACGCCTATGAGAGGACGCCCTACTAGGCTCTGTCTGAAGACTCCGTCGTCGGCCGGAAGCCAGATCGAGTTTTCTGACAGAGCCTAATATCTGAAAGGACAATCGAATGAACGAGCAGAGAGTGAGGATGACTGTGGTCTGTCTGTGTTTGGGTGTGTCTATTGGCCTCTCAAACGTGCAGGCCGGAAACTGGCCGCATTGGCGCGGACCTGCGTTCAACGGGGCCAGTGCCGAAGCGGATTTACCCACCGACTGGAGTACGACAGACAACATCGCCTGGAAGGTTGATCTGCCCGGCTGTTCGGCGGCAACGCCCATCATTTGGGGGGACAGCGTCTTCTTGTCGAATACCGACGAGGAGAGCAACGCGCTCTTGGCTGTCTGTCTCGATCGCAAGACCGGTAAGACCCGCTGGCAGCATGCCATCGCCCAGGGCACCCACCGCGATCGTAAAAGTACCTATGCCGCGGCCTCGCCGGCGACGGACGGCGAGCGTGTCATTTTTATCTACTCAACGGGAGAGGTGGTTGCGTTCGACACCGCGGGGCAACGTCTATGGAAACGAAATCTCCACGAGGACTACGGCCCCTTCGCCTTCCAATGGACCTACGCGAGTAGCCCCACCCTCTACGAGGGTCGCCTCTACATCCAGGTGCTACAGCGGGACGTGCCCGTAGGAGGACGCGGCAAGCCAGGTCGAGCCAACGATTCCTATATCCTGGCGGTGGATCCAGCAACGGGCAAGACGCTGTGGCGGCAGATCCGTCCGAGCAAGGGGGTGGCGGAATCAAGGGAGGCCTTTACGACGCCCATACCCGCCGAGTTAGATGGCACCAAGCAACTCCTTGTCGTGGGCGGGGACTGCTTGACCGGGCATGACCTGGTGACGGGCAAGGAACTGTGGCGCTGGGGCACCTACAATCCCGACCGCATCGGCCATTGGCGATTAGTGCCCTCGCCGGTGGCGGGAAAAGACACCGTGCTGATCTGCGCCCCCAAGAACGAACCGGTCTACGCGATCCAGCCCAATCAGAAGAGCGGCGTGCTGGACGACAGTGCGATCGCGTGGGACAGCGAACTCAATAGAAATGTCGTGACCTCGGATGTGCCCGCGCCGGCCTTCTACGACGGCGACTTCTTCGTCCTGAACGACAAGCGGCAGCACCTCTCACGGATCGAACCGCGCACCGGCAAGGTGAAGTGGAGCGAGCGTGCTCCGGGCAGGTCCAAGTATGAAGCCTCTCCCGTGGTGGCAGACGGCAAGGTGTACGTGATCAATCATGCCGGGGAGGTCGGGATCATGTCGGCCGCCAACGGTGAGGTCCTCAACGTCATCCCCATGGATCAAACGCGTGGTCGCGACTTGGTCCGCGCCTCAATAGCCGTGTCCCAAGGGCAGTTGTTTATCCGGACGTCTCGGACACTCTACTGCGTAGGATCGAGTTGATCGCGAAATGAACGCCTTCGCGAATGAGCCAGAGGCAAAATCATCTCTCGCAGAGATCGCTGAGAACGCGGAGGTGTAGAAGGTCTTGCTCTGCGGCCCCCGTGATCTCTGCGAGAAGGTTGCTTTTAGGGATCCGGCGGACAGCGAGACTGTGAACGAAACGCTGCCAGATTCTGCTCGCTTCACGAGCCCGCGTTTGGCTGCTCGGCAGTGTGCCTCTGCGAGGCCGTCTTGTCCTTCTCGGGGTCCCGTGCCAGTTCGCGCATGATGACGGACTGCATCTCTGCGAAGGTTGTCGCTGTATAGCCGACGGAATGCCATTTCACGATGCGATCCTTCCCAATCACGATGTTTCGTGGGATATACTTCTCGGCAAAGAGGCCGTAGATCTTTCGCTCCGCGTCTGGGGCCAGAGGAAGCGTTAGCGTGTGCTCGCGCTTGAAGGCCAGGAGGTCCTCTGCACTGTGCTCCCGACCTATGGCAATCATGGCAAAGTCCCTGTGCTTGGTCTTCTTAAAAAGAGCCTCCAAGTGGGGCATCTCGGCCCTACAGGGCCCGCACCAGGTCGCGAAAAAGTTGATGAGCAGAACCTTTCCCTCCAGTTGGTCGCTCGCCACCTTGACCCCGGACAGAGTCGTGTAAGTGAAATCTGGCACCCTGTCACCGACTTTGACGCGAGTCCACTCCGCGTAGCGGTCCTCGGTTGCGGCTTGGCCCACAGCACTTGCCGCAAGACACACCGTCAATAGATAAACCCATTTTCTCATGATAAGCTCCTTCCTTTATCAAATAGACTTGATCCACCTACCAAAAACGAAATCCGAATACCGAAACTCGAAACAAGCACGAAACAGAAATGACCGAAATTCGAAACCGCCAGTTCCGTGCATTCTTGCCGGTCCCTAAGGGGCGAGAAAGCCCCGTTTCTGTCATTTAAACATTATGATTTCGGATTTGTCTAGTATTTCGTATTTCGATATTTTGATGTTGACGCCGTGCTACGACTCTGCGTTGCAGATTGCCTTGTAGGTCATTCAATGCCGCGTCTTTGGGCACCGAGTCTTTGCGACTTGTACGGCCTTCAATGATTCACTGTGTTTCATATGTCGCCTGCTACCATAGACCGTCGTAGCCGATAGTTCGTGGCTCATTTACTGACTCGATAGGTGAGTCCCACCAGGCCCAACCCCAGCATAGCCCCTCCTATGATGCCCAGATTCATGGACATCAATATGGGCCCACACAGAAGAAAGGCCGGGCAGCAGTAGTGAACGATCTTACCGATTTGCTTTGACTTTGACATTGAGAATTGAGAATTGACTTTGCCTTTCAACAAGAGGAACTTGGAGATGAGCCATGCAGGCCCTTCTTGCAATTAATCATGTCCATTGGCTGAAATTGGACGTCTCCAGCATTCCACGAGTGATAGATGACCTCGGCGTATTCCCGTGCGTCCTCGGCTCTCGTTTTTGAGTGCGATACTCAACTGCTTTGATTAAACACGAGTGGCGGCGGGTGTCAAGTGGGTAACGACGTTGGAGGGTAGAGCCAATGGATTCTTGATCTTGATCCTTCCGGTTTTCACCAGCCAGGGAAAGAAGAGCACAGTGAACCACAGCAGCATGAGAACGAGTGAATACGTCCAGCCAAACGTACCTACGAAACTATGCGTTCCGCCCAAGATGTATTGTTCAATCGAAGGGATTCCCGGTCCCTGTAGGCCCACGCGTTCAAGGATCATGTCCTCGCAGAGGACAGTCCCCACGCTGAGCAGCCAGCTCAACAGGACAGACGACAAGCATGCAACAATGATCGGATGCCTGTGTCTGCGTCGCAGGGCAATGTAGAAAACGATCCCTGGATGTAGAACAAGCA
>JADFHU010000373.1 GCA_022567055.1 Planctomycetota bacterium | reverse complement strand
CGAACGTCAAAATCGCGAGGATCGCGACGATGAAGATCTGTCGACAGTGTTGTAACATGATCATCCTTCCCGGTTCCCAATGCAGTACAGATGCCTCTCGGCCCGAAGGAACAGTTGACCCTCGTAAACCGCCGGCGAGGCGTAAACCGGCTCGCCCAGCGTGTTCTCCGCAACGATGTCCAGCTTGGGTCCCGGCTTGATGATGGTTGTCACGCCCTTTTCCTTAGGGTTGAGGCCTTGGTCGGCGAACAGGTAGACCAGGCCGTTGGCCTCCAGGGTCGAAGCGCTGTAGTGCCGCGCCAGCTTTTTCCGCCATTGCAGTTGCCCGGATCTTGCTTCGTAACAGGTCACGATACCGCCGTCGTCGGCGACGATGTAATAGCCCTTCACCACGGTGGGGCTCGGCACGTACGCGGCATCCTTGGTGCGGTGATGCCAGACGACGTGGGTGTCCGTCACGTTGCCCTTGCCGTTGGGTCGAATGCCCATCAGATGCTGTTCGGGGAACCCGCAGGTGAGGTAGAGCAGATCGCCATCGTAGACCAGTGAAGCAACGTACTGCTCGGTGGGTCCATCGATGATCCAATGGCGGGAACCGTCGTCGGGATCGTAGCTGGCCACACACAGGCTACCCGACAAGAGCATCTGCGTGCGGCCGTCAATGTCGCGAATGATGGGCGTACAGTAGCTGCGCGTCCTGTTCTCACGCTTGGATTTCCAGCGCACGCTTCCCGAATTCTTCTCCAAGGCGACTAGGTAGGCGTCACCGTCATGATCGCCGTTGATGATGACCGTGTTCTTGTACAGAATCGGGCTGGCACAGTAACCGTGTATGCTCGAGAAAACGCCCGGACTCATCGCCCACTTCTGCTTGCCCTGAAAGTCATAGGCGGCGATGTACATCGCCTCTCGGTCGAGAAAACTGACGTAGACCAGGTTGCCGTCCGTCACGGGCGTGCTTGAAGCGAAGCTGTTGAGTTTGTGCTTCCTTTCGAGTGGCGATGTCAGGACGACCGTCGTCCAGAGCGTCTGCCCGCTCTGGCGATCCAGGCAGATCAGAGTGCGCTGCTGCTCCTCCGGGAGGCAGGTGACGACGAAGATCCGGTCTTCCCAGATAATGGGCGAAGCGTGGCCGATACCGGGGATCGCCACCTTCCAGGCGATGTTTTCCGATGGGGACCATGCAATGGGCAGGTTCTTGTCGAGGCTGCTGCCGTCACCCCGCGGCCCGCGCCATCCGGGCCAGTTCTCCGCCGACAACTCACATGGGAGAAACCAAAACGCCAGGCACGCAAACAACCATTTCAGATGATTCATGAACAGAAATACCTCCGGCTGATTCGCAACGCGCCTCAACCCGGAGGACGCATGCATTCTACTAACGAGTTACCCATCTTATCTTTGGGAATTGAAGCGTGCAAGCTCTGTCTTGGTTGGTCTGCCTCTTCGGACTCATGCACTTACTGTACCTGTCAGATTCATAGAATGACAATTGCTGAGCGCACCCTCAAATACTCCAAGGGAAACCGGAAACATCGTAACGATATGTGGACACTGATGTTACATTTCGATCAGTGCCTCTGGCACGAATATTGTGGTAGACACGATAAATAGAATCGAATTGATTAGGAGAATACTATGAATGCTGCAACGTGCAAAACCAAGAACGTTGGCGTGTCAGGCTTTGTCGGAAAACTCCGTCGTCGGCCCGAGAGCGAGCAATTTTTTCGCCTGGCAAAGACGGCGAAGCAGGCGATGTTTGTTCCATCGTCGATGCAGCCGGATGCGGCCAAGCGGACAACCGCGGCTGCCTTGATCCGACCGTTGCTGCGACAGCAGCAGACAAAGCTATTCAAGAAAAAGGGCCGCTCGAAGCCAGATCGAGTTTTCCGACTCAGCCTAGCAGCAATGCTAGCAACTGTCTTCCTCTCCGGCTGTTCTAAGATGAGTGAGACCATTCGGGATGAGAATGCCGGCATGAATGGGAGCTTCGAAGTAACGAAATCGGGGTTGCCCGTGAATTGGCTCCTTTACACACCCAATACCGTCCCCACAGGGGACTTCGATCTGATCATCGATCAGACGGAATACAAAGAGGGGACACAGTCATTGAAATTCATAGTTCGCGAGTGCTCTGCCACGGGCGGATGGCATTCCCCCGGATTGTCCAAGGAATACCATGCCGTTCCTGGAGAGACATACCGGGTGAGTTTCTGGATCAAAAATGAGGGGTGTGAGTATTCGATACACATCGGGGGTGTGAGTGCTTTTGACGGCCATCATGAAACGATTGTTAAATCAAGAGAAAGCACCAGCACATGGAAGCATTTTGAACATGATTATAAAATGCCCACGGGAAAAAAATTCGATCGGGTTCGTTTCGGAATGAGCATACTGCAGCCCGGTAGTTTTTGGATAGACGACATTCGGATTGAAGGAACCAGTGGTAAAAGTGTGATACCGACAGCCCGCTAGATCAGGCAACAGGGAGGCTTTTGATCTTGCACTTAGTTTTTCCCGACAGCAAAATCAAAAGCCCCCTTAAACGATCCTTAGCTGGAGCGAAGGGATTTGCCATGAAATTACAACTTGACCCGGACCCAGGGACGACTTACCGAGGATTTCTCGGTGTCCTCTCCAACGATGGTCATTCGTTCTCGCTCCTTCGCGTAGTGATGGTTATCGTCGCAACCCTCTCAAGCTCCGTCCCCGCCCAGGAATTCGATGAGAAGTTCGAGCACTGGCCCCTGGACCTGAAGATCAACGGTAAGATCATCATGGCCAGTGATTTGACGGAGTTGTCGGTTCTGGAAGCGGCTCTGTCATCTGATCGCGACCAAAAGGTGACTTTACTGTTGGACGACACCGACCTGGCCTCGGCCGTCACCCCGTTCACGGCGTTTTTCGCCAAGCACCCATATGCCCTGACGGTCAGGCGGCTGGGGCCGGATGATCCGAACCACGTCGATGACTTGCTCAAGAATTGCGATATTTTTTGTTTGCACCTCTCACAAGGCATGACCGACGCGCTCCGCGCACGGCTCAGCGCATCCCTTGATTCCTTCCACGCGCACATTGCAGCCGGCAAGACGATCATAGCCACGGGAGGGGCGACGGAGTTGTTGTCCGCCTTTTACCGGGACACAAGCAATGAATCGGCTCGGGTTTTGCGTGGTCTGAATCTGGTGCCCGACTGCGTATTGGAAACTCGATTCGAGGATTCCGTCGCCGGTCGAGGCGGCTTGCTGAGCGTTTTGGCCCTTCACCCTCGCGCAGTCGGCATAGGCATCGAAAAAAACACCGCGCTGGTGTTGGACGGTCGAAAGATGCGTGTTCTGGGTGAAGGGGAAGTCACCTTTTTACTGATGGCCAATGAGCGCCAGCCGCTACGGGTTCAAAAAATCTCGAGTCGACCGCCAGGAAGACGTTCGTCCGGCGCCGGCCTGATTGATCTCACCCAGTGGAGGCGCGACGCGATTGATCGCACTCTCGAACCTTTTCCTCCCTCCGAACCACGGATCCCCTTCGTCGAGAATGGAACACTGGTCATCGCCGGAGGAGGTGGCCTGCCGCGTGGGTTGATGGCCCGATTCGTCGAACTAGCGGGCGGCCCCGAGAAGGCCCGACTGGTTTATGTGCCGTGCAGTGAAAACGATGTCGTGTCGGCCCAGCAGGGCACAGTTCAATCCTGGAAGAAAATGGGAGTTCGCAATGCTACCTTCATTCATACCAAGGATCGCAACCGGGCCAACAGCGATGAGAAAATCCTGGCGCCTCTTAGAGAGGCGACTGGGATCTGGTTCGGCGGTGGTCGGCAGTGGAATTTCGCGGATTCCTATTACGGCGCCGAAGCCCACCGACTCATGAAAGACGCCCTGAAGCGCGGCGGAGTCGTTGGTGGGTCCTCGGCCGGGGCCTCCATTCAGGCTCGTTATCTAGCTCGAGCCACACCCATCGGCAACCTTCGTATCATGGCGCCGGGCTATGAACGGGGAGGGCTTGGGTTCATTAGCGGCGTAGCGATTGATCAGCACTTTTCACAGCGAAACCGGCAGAAAGACATGACCGGTCTGGTCAATCGATATCCTCAACTGCTCGGCATCGGCATTGATGAAGGCACAGCCCTCATCGTCCAAAAGTCGATAGCCCAAGTGGTGGGTCGCGGTCAGGTCTATTTTTATGACCGCAGGCAGCCGCTTTATCCCGATCGTCCCGATTACGTCTCACTCTCGGCGGGTTCCAGTTTCGATCTGGCGCTGAGGAAAGCGGTCATAGAGTGCTCATCCAGGTAGCGTTGCCATTTGACGATATTGGATTCGAGCCTTCCCACGGTCATGATGCTATGGGATCGGCCAGAAATAAGTTGGACAATTTGGGGTCCAAGTGTGCCCCATATTTGGTCGCGCCCGATTGAGCGATACCACAGGCGTAGCTGTTCTACGTCGCGGATGTCGCGATTGAGAAGCGATCAAAGATGGGGTGCAATTGGGCATTCAAAAGTCCAAGTTATTTCTTGCCGGTCCCTATGCTTGGTGTTTTCGACCAAATCCCGTTAATGCCGTCAGGATCATCAAGGGAAACAGGATAATACAATAAAACGCATAAGGTCCAAAGTCGCTCACGGTCAAGACCTCGACAAACGGGTATTGTGTTGCCACTTGTTTCTGGATCGCCACGGCTGCCGCCACGACGGCTGCATACGGCAACAGAAAGGGAAATGAACAAGATACCGTGTCCAATAGATTTGCACTGCGGTGGGGATGAATCTTGATCCGCTTGCGCATTATGTTCGCCAATGGACCCACGGCAATCATGGCCACCGTATTCACCGACACGCAAATGTTGGCGAATGAAATCAGCCCTATGATGGATAGCTCGGTTCCTGTCTCCGATTTGGCCCAATGTTTCTGCAGCCAATCAACCACAACTTGCAGGAAACCTCCGGACAGCATAATACCGATAGAGGTGACCAATAGAAGTGCCAAGATCGAGACCGGCACCATACCCATGGCGCCATCGACGGCACTGCCTGCAACAGCCCCGTCTGCCACGTAAAACACCGAACCCAGGGAGAACGCGCCGGTAACAGGCCCGATAATCAATGCACTGAGTATGCCTGCGGTCAATGCGCCCAGGAAATGACGCCCGCCAATCGCCACCAGGAACACGATAAGCGCGGGAATGAGCATGGGCAGTCCCCGAGGATCTGCGGTCTCGGACAGCAACTTTTGCGCCTCATCGACCGGCAATGCGGCCTTGCCGGCGCCGTAGACATAGAAGAGCACGATCGAGATGGCAGAGGTGATGAGCGCGTATTTCAATCGGGAACGCACCACACCCCCGACGTCGGTCTCTTGCGTGGCGGCAGAGACAATCGTGGTATCCGACACCGGTGACACGTTGTCTCCAAAGGCGGCACCGCTGATAATAGCCCCCATCACGGCCGCCGGATTCGCCCCCAGCACGATCCCCGCCGGGTACATGATCGCGGTAAATCCAAGCACGGTACCGATACCCGTTCCCAAGGATGTTGCAAAGACCGCCGCGGATATAAAGATGCTGACCGTCAGCCAGGCGCCCTGGAGATTCAATTTCCAGCCTAACCAGACGATGGCCTCGACTAAGCCCGAGGCCGCCATGATTCCCGAAAATGTCCCCGCCCAGAGCCAGCACACCACGGCAACCGTTGCCGTCCGATTGGCCATGAGCGAAAAGACCTCCTCGCCATACTGGGCGAGATCCCTTGCCACCAGCATGCCGGCCGAAATGCCCAGCATGGAAGCGATGATCATCCCTTCCACCGTGGGTGCGCCTGTGGTTACCAAAACCACCGTTACCATCAGGAAGACCATCAGGGGCAATGCACTCATCATTGGACCTCCGCGGAATTCAAGGCGTCGTCCAGTCTGTTCCATGTGCCAACCTTTCCAAACGCGTGTCGCTAAGAGACAATGCCCAAGAGCACGCTAAGAGCCCCTACGCAAAATGACTCTGCATTCAAACGGCTTTTTCTGCGTCTGGACGGCGTCAGGCTCCATCGACCGTCCTCGGACGGCCTGCTTCGCCTTCCTTGCCAGACACAGAAACGCTCGTTTTCAGTG
>JADFHU010000372.1 GCA_022567055.1 Planctomycetota bacterium | reverse complement strand
CCCCCCGCGGCCTCCACGCGGGCGCGCCGCTCGTCAATGTCGCGCTGACGCAGCTTACTCCGCTGTTTGGCTCTCGGGGTCTCCCCTGGGGCTTCTACCCGACGGTGCCCGCCCAGTTTTCCCTTGCCATGGTGCTTGCCCTTCCCGGCGGTCGCTTGCTCGCCCGTCGCCGCGGGAACGTTCATCTGTGGCTGGGTGACGGGCCGATCATAGCGCACGGCCGTACGGGGTCGTGGAGCACGCACGGGCTCAGCCGCCTCGACGCGAACCACCTGCGGACCACTGAGCTTGGCCGGCTTAGGCTTCGCGAGCATTGGTCCCGCGGGAACCACCGGCTCGGGCTCGGGCTCGGGCGGCTCGATGATCTGGGGGCCCTTGCGAGTCATTGGCTGACCATCGGAGGTCGCATCTTCGGCCTCCACCGGGACGACTTGGTCGGGAATCTCCTCTTTTTCCTCTTCAGCCGTTACCGTCTGGACGGCAATGTCGGATTCGTCCGCGACGGCGTCTGGGGGAGGGACCTGTGCAGCCGGTGCCACCTCGGCAGCCACATCGGCCCCGGCCTTGCTCTCGGCCGCGGACGCTGCCGTCTCCGGCTCTGGCGCTTCGGCTTCGGGCACTTTCTTGGGTTTTGGTTTCTTCCGCACGCGCACCCGCTTGAGATCGACCTTGGTCGCGGTCTCAATCGTTGTCACGTTGTCACCCTCGCTGAACCACTCCAGGATGGTGGCTGCCAAACCTGCGGAAATGGCCGACATATGATTCTTTACGTCCAACCCCTCGTCCTGACATTTGGAGACGATGGCTGAGCTCTTAACACTCAGTTCCTTCGCTAGAACATAGATTCTCGTGGCAGCCAATAGACCTCCAATTCTCAGCTCTCTACACTACTACCGTCAGTACTCTCAGCATGGTCCGCGGACTCCGGCGTTGCCTCGTTGCTATCGTCGTCTAACTCTTTTGCTGCTGCGGCAGCAACAGCAGCAGCAGCTCGGTCCGCGGCTTCTTGCTTTGCTCTTTCCGCAGCTTCTTGCTTGGCCAGTTTGCTATCGTCGTTTAACTTCTTTGCGGCAGCGACAGCAGCTTGAACAATCAGTTCTGCGAGGTCTGCCTCGATGCTCAGTTCATTGATGAGCGGATCGACACCCACATCTTCCAGGTCCAACACCGAAATGACACCTAATGCCAGCAGCTTGTCCACATAGATGTCCTTCGCACCCTCCACCTGCTTCAAACACGTGGCCAGCAAATCGACGCCCTTGTTGTACTCCTCAGGCGTTAGGATGTCGATGTCCCATCCTGTCAGCCTGGCAGCCAGCCGTACGTTTTGGCCATGCTTGCCAATGGCCAGACTTAGCTGGTCTTCGGGCACCACGACGGTGGCACGGCCCAACTCGAAACAGAGGGCGATCTCACTCACCTTCGCCGGCATGAGCGTATTGGCCACCAGTACCTGCGAAGACTCATTCCACCGCACAATATCAATCTTCTCCCCACCCAACTCATCGACGATATTCTTGATGCGGCTGCCTCGTACACCCACGCAGGCTCCGACAGGATCCACTTTGTCATCGAGAGAGGCCACGGCGACCTTGGTCCGGTATCCTGCCTCGCGCGCCAACGCTCGAATCTCAATGATCTCTTCGGCAATCTCGGGGACCTCTGATTGAAACAAACCCTTGATGAAATCAGGATGCGTGCGTGAGAGTATGATCTTGACCTGATTCGTGGCTTCTTTGACGTCCAAAATGACACAGCGAACGCGTTCGCTAGGCCGATGGGTCTGCCCCATGATTTGCTCGGTCTTGGGCATGAAGCCTTCGACGGAATGCCCCAGGTTAACGATCAACGTTCCCCCCTCATAGCGAACGACGGTTCCGCTGACTATCTGCCCCTTGCGCTGGCTGTACTCGGCATAGATACTCTCGCGCTCATCCGCTCGAATCCTCTGGATCATCACCTGCTTGGCTGTTTGTGCCGGAATCCTGCCCAACTTGCGAATGTCGATCGCTTCGCCCTCCCTGAACGCGCTCACCTCTCCGGATCGTCTATCGATCTGCACGACAATGTCGCTCTCGAGATCCGCGTAGTGTTTGCGAACAGCCGACACCATCGCCTCTTCTAGATCCCGATAGACCGACTCCGTCTCGATATTCTTGTCCCGAGCGATGTTCTCAACTATTCTAACAAGCTCCTGATTCATAGTAGGTCAGCATCCTTACTAGGCATCCAAAGGTTCCTTGCATAGGTCAACCGTGTAGAACCACAAAAAAAAGTGGAAACTACAATAGCTTCCACTTCAAATACGACACTTACAACCCAGGTTATCCAATTGCCCTTGCCCTACATTGCTGACCTCCGACAAAGCTTCCGCTTCGCCTTTGGCAAGAAGCAGAAACCTGGCACCGAACCTAGCTGGTCATATCGACTTTGAAGCCATACTACTGTTTTCGAAGCCGCCACATGCACAAGCGCACAGCCCTGCAGATCCAAGCCTAATCTACTGTGCGGCACTGCTCATCCCGATCAACACCATGCTCTGAACCTCATAAATGAGAAATCCACTCTGGCAGCTCTCGGCCAATCTGGCCAAAGCGGCCATACTAATCGCCGATGCCGTCGGTTACAATGTTTTTTTCTTGAATTTGCAATTATTTCAGACCTTGATGCCTCCACCCCACGCGGATGCTCGAGTCCCGGGCGACGTCGGGATTTCGCGCCCAAAGAGAAGGGCCTGTTCCCCAGGAACAGGCCCATTCTTACGTCTAATTCGGAATTCAGATACCTCAAATCGGCCGCGCTAGAATCGTCAATTCGGCGACCTTTCGGTCCGGACCGGGCGTCAACTGACTTGTGTCAATATTCACACCTTGGAGTCCCAGGTTGACTGTCACGTTGCCGGGTCCCACAGGCCCCGGGTCCGGGTCGAACCAGGCCGTCCAGGTACCCCCTGCCGGCGAGGCCGGTTGGATCTCCAACTTAAGCTCGGCGATAAAGTTCAGTTCAATGTCCAACGAGATGCCCGAGGCGGATACGGTCGCTAGAGGAGGGGCTCCGTTCGGAACATCCCATTCAATGGGGATGACCTTGATGGGAAGCCAGGCGGGTGTCGGGGGAGGAGGTGGGATTACCGCGGCTCGTTCGTAGCAGCCCATGTCCACTCGACCGCCCTGAATGCGAGGGTCCCCATTGAGATCAATGGGAAGCGTTTCGGCGATGTTTCCATCCTCATCGATGTCGCAGTCGTCAGCGGGAAGTAGGCCGTTGCTGCCGCTGTCAACGCAGGGCGAGTGCAGCGGAAGCGTATAGTCCCCGACAATCCATTCCCCTTCGATGGTCCAAAAACCGGGCTGGACGAACATCGGATCGGCATCAATATTGCCCGGGCCGACCCATCCGCCCCAAACATCACTATACTGGACTGTCACCGCCCCCCCGTGGTTGGTCAGGATTTCCGGGGCGCCATTGTAGAGGATGCTGTTATCCACCTGGAGGTGAATCGTCGGCGGGAACCCCCAGGACAGGCTGACGATCGCCTTGCCCTGGGGCGCGACATTGTCGGCCACTGTACAGCACTCCAGGTCCAGGCTGCCCCCCAGGCTGTGGATCGCAGAGCCTCCGGCCGTGTCCGCCTGATTCGATGCATTGCCCGTGATGAGACAGTTGGTCAAATTGATCGATCCTTCATAGGCATAGAGTCCGCCCCCATATACTTGCGACCGGTTCCCATTGATCTGACAATTCACGAAGGAGGGAGACCCCGCGAGGTTAGCCACAGCTCCCCCGAACCCTGCCACGCAGTGGTGAATGTTACAGTTCTTGAACTTGACAGCCGCGTTTTGGATCAGGATGCCGGCGCCATACTGATGGGGGTGGGCTGCGGTCGCGTGTCCGTCGGCGATAGTGAAGCCATCCACTTCAGTGGTGGGCAGGACCAATCCGTTTGCGCGCACGACATGATAGCTATTGTCGCTGCGATTCAGGATTCCCCACAGATCATCACCCTGCAAGTCGCCAGTGAGCAGGGTTTCATAAAGGACTGGATGACGGTTGTTGGGATTGGGGCCAGGCCAACCTACATACCCCCCCCACATGACGACGCCGTCTTTCAGCACGAAGCTTGCCGAGCGGTCGCCTGGGGCGACGCTAGCGCCCTGGTCGGGTCGATACACGCCTTGGGCGACTCGGATCTCATCCCCGGCCGAGGCCACGTTCAACGCATCTTGCAGATACCGGTAGGCCCAGGCCCAACTGCTGCCATTATGGACAGGGCCCGGGGCATTGTCATCGACATAGATCACCGAAGGCGCGGGCGCCCCCGACACCGTGAAGTACATAGAAAAGGCGATCGGCCCCACAGTGCTTCTAAACAGCCAGTTGCCGGGAGCCAGCGGGCCGAAATCACCCTGTAGCCCACTGACAGGCTGAAAGATCAACGCACACGCGTCCGGGGCGGGCGGCTGAAAACGGACCTCGATCACTTGGCTAACATGGTCAATCCAAAGCTGAGGTGTGCCACCCAAGTCCATCTCCCCGGCACAGGCATTGCCGTACACATTGGTGGGGCCCGAAAAGCTGATGACGTCCCCGCTGCTCGGTGCCGGGGGAGTGACACTCCATCCCGCCGGTCCAAAGGTCCCGTCGATCCATGAAATGCTCTCCCCGCCTGCCAGAGAGCCTATGAAAGGAAGGAAGCACCAGGCCAGACCGATCTTTGAACCTCGCATCGCGATACCCTTTCCCATGTGTTGATGACGATGTCTCTGTCAGAGATGATGGTGTTGAACACCCATTCCAAGCCAGAAATGACTGCTG
The DNA here is from genome assembly GCA_022567055.1 of Planctomycetota bacterium. Taxonomy (GTDB): domain Bacteria; phylum Planctomycetota; class Phycisphaerae; order Sedimentisphaerales; family Anaerobacaceae; genus JAIPFM01. Next base: position 1,288 of record JADFHU010000372.1, on the reverse strand, counting down.
CGTATGCGGCGCCCGGCTCGATCAGCCAAGCAGGAGTCTTTAGCGGCCGCGCAGAATGAATCGCAATCAATCTACGCGATCACCCACTTCCAGAGGGATTTCAGGACATCCCTGATAGTTATCTATACGCTTTTGGCGGCACCCCCGTCAAGGCTATTCTAGGACCTGCCAGGGTTGTAGACAGTTAGGGACCGGCAAGAAGTCATTCCGCCTTCTCAAAAGTAAAGCGATAGTTTTCCGCGTCTATCCTGATGGTGTCGCCGTCACTGAACTTGCCGGCGAGAAGATGGCTAGCCAAGGGGTTTTCCAGACGCTGCTGGATCGCCCGCTTCAGCGGTCGCGCACCATAGGCCGGATCGTAACCTTCGTCAATAATCTGATCTCGGGCCGCGTCTGTGAACTGCAAATCAATGTGGCGATCTCTGAGGCGGGCATCCAGATTGTCCAGTTGAATGCTCACGATGCTCCTGATATGCGCCCTGCTGAGGGTGTGAAAGACAATGACCTCGTCCAGTCGATTCAGGAATTCTGGTTTGAAAAACTGCTTCAGCATGTCTCTCACATGGGCCTCGATCTCCCAACTGGCACTGTCATCCTCGGTCAACTCCTGGATCTGCTGACCCGCGATGTTGCTCGTCATGATGATCACCGTGTTCTTAAAGTCCACGGTCCGGCCCTGACCATCGGTCAGCCGGCCGTCATCAAAGACCTGCAGCAGGCAGTTGAAAATGTCGGGATGGGCCTTTTCGATCTCATCCAATAACACGACCGAGTAGGGCTTGCGCCGTACGGCTTCGGTCAGGCGACCCCCTTCATCGTAGCCGACATAGCCGGGCGGGGCTCCAATCAAGCGGGCGACGGAGTGGGCCTCGGTAAACTCACTCATGTCGACCCGCACCATGGCTTGCGGGTCCTTGAATAGAAAGTCTGCCAGTGCCTTCGCACACTCGGTTTTTCCGACCCCGGTGGGACCGAGAAAGAGAAAGGTCCCAATGGGCCGATTCGCATCCGATAGACCGGCTCGATTCCTGCGGACCGCATTGCTCAAGGCGGCCACGGCCTCTTCTTGGCCCACCAGTCGCTTGGCAATACTTTGCTCCATGGAGACCAGTCGATCCCGCTCTCCACTCAACAAACGGGCCAGGGGAATCCCGGTCCACTTGGACACCACACCGGCGATGTGCTCTGCCGTCACCTCATTGCGGATCAAGGTCGCCTTGCCCGAGTCAATGAGCGCCCCCTCCTTCTCGGCCAGCTCGCCTTCGAGGTTAGCGATGGTCTCATACTT
>JADFHU010000371.1 GCA_022567055.1 Planctomycetota bacterium | reverse complement strand
CCGACATCACTACTAGAATCTACATTACTCACACCTCAAGGCTTCTATAGGATCCACGCCTGCGGCACGTCGCTAATCAAGCTCTGATAAACGTTATTCGGGTGAGCGGCAGCAGCCCGCTCGACGCTATGGTTTGGCGATCTACAGGTCCACTTTCCTTGCCTCTGACGTGGCGCCGATCCAGCTAACGCTGTCGGAATTCAACCAGAGCGTCATTGGCATAGGAGTAGTCGAGAAGGGCTCAGCGAAACGGACTTTCAGCCAATGGCCAGAGACTCCAAGAAGTGTGGTCTCGCGAGGATACTGTAAGAGCGCAATATCCTTGCACACCACCATGTACTCCTCGCCGATTTTGAGTTCGCTAGGGAGCTCCCTGGCCCCCGGGCAAGCACACCCGACGAGAGCACAACAGAGAAATACGACAAGAACCACGGGAACTGTCCTTCTCATTGTTACGTTCCTTTCTGCCCAATGCGTCGGCTCCGGTTCAAGCATGAGTTGCAGTAGGACGCCTTGGGCGATCCGCTGCAAACTCTTATTCGTTATGTTGCATCCGTGCGAAGGAGTCGCGCAATTTCATGGTGCAGCTGCTCTGGCTCGGGGAAGAGCTTCTTCGAATACAACCAGTTTCGGTGGGTTCCGATAGATACCAACCCACTATTGATCTTGAGCGTGGGATTGACGTAGTAGTCCGAAGACGAAAGTACTCTACGCATCTCATCCTTCGGCACGGTCCATTTGTGGCCCCCCGTCTTTCCCGGACGGCGTTCGTCTAGATGGCACTCCAGTCCCTTCCCAGTGATTTTCAGCCACGTGGTTTGTTTCCGAGTCTCAAATAGCTTCAGGGGAATGCTGCCCGCGGCGGCGCTCACCTGGTCGTCGGAAGGTGTTGGGCTTGGAAGGTTGAGGTCCGCGTCGCTCTGCACCCCGTCTCCCACAAATGTGCGCCAAGCGAGCCAAGCACCAAAGGCGGCGATTCCAGTCGTGGCGATCTTGCTAGTGACATCAACAACCTCTTTGATTATCTCCCAGCTCAAATCGGACTCCTTGCAGCATAACGATTATATGCTTTTAGCGCCAATACCCACGGGAAGAACTCAAAACTTCCTCTTTACCCCTCAGTACGAAACCGTACAAGGGGCAAGAATGGGCGGTACAGGACTTGAACCTGTGACCCCCTGCTTGTAAGGCAGGTGCTCTAGCCAACTGAGCTAACCGCCCCAGGAGGCGGTATCCTACAGGGTCTTTTCTCGGGAGTCAACATATGTGAGAAGAAAGGTAGGTTGTCACCCCTGCTCTGCATGAGGGGGTGGAGTCGGAAGTCCAGATTGGAAAGAGCCATGTCACATCGCAACGCATTCCACTACTGTGTCCCGGTTCGTGACAGTTGCCTGGTGCCGGCCGAGTGAGGGTGTCTAGCCGCTTGGTGAAAGCGTGGGGGAGGGGAAGAGAAGGTTCCGTCCTCCGTTGCATGGTAGGCAGAGGGGGAACCTGAGCTCTGGCATAAATGGCGGCCGGGCACCAGGATCAACTGTACAGAAACCAAATTGCCCGGGCCCTCTTGAGGCGCCGGCCAAAGACGTTCTTTGAGAATCACTGCAGGAACAGTCACGAGGAGGTCAAGAATACTCGTCAAGGCGAAAAACAATGGGGATTGCAGGCCTTCCCTGGATTCTCCTGTCTCGTTCATCACATTCACCAACATGTCCATCATATCTGTCCCTTCTACCTCTATAAGACGAAAGACCCGCAAGCGTGTTACACTTAATCCCTGAAAAACCTGGTCATGCAGACTTTTTCGAGGTTTTTCTTGCAATTGGAGGTGTAAGAGGGATGATTGCTAGCAGGTAAAAAAGGCTATACTCGTCCACCAGCAAGGAGATGCTTGATCACATGGTTGCCGTCTTGATGAGCCCCAGTGAAGTCCTGGTTATCGTAGTCATCGCGGTCGTTTTGGCCCTGGTGGTGGTTCGCAAGCGGCGCAGGTAGGCCCACCCTGTCTCCTACTTTGAGCCGGCGTTGAGGCTTACGCATGCATTTCGAATGGTGACAGGACTATGCGTTTCCCTTTCTGCTCTCACGCAGTTCTCTGATCAGCCCCACGGCCACCCATACGCCACTGGCCACTGTTAACAGCGCGGCAACCAGGGCAATCACGGGGATGATCACGCTCATACGCGCCTCCCCTCGGGAGAGTGACCTAAGAGGTGGCCTGCCAGGTAACCCAGCAGGGACACGCACAAGGCCGGTAGGATCGCGACGTGATTTCGAACAGCCGGAGTGATAAAGGTGAAAATGGCGATGAAGACCAGAGCGGTCACGGTTCCACCGACCATGGACAACATGCCGGCGAGGGGGACGGGCCGCTTGATCCACAGGCCCAGGATCAAGGCCGGCAGTATGGCAGGCGCCCAAATGCTGTAACATTTTGATAGCCCCTCTAGGATGCTTGTCCCCACGCCCCACACGCCTAAGACAACGGCCACTAATGCCAACACCACGGTGCCGCAGCGACCGATGGCTAGAGCCCGGTCATCACTGATGCTCCATAGGGGACGCACCAAGTCCTGCGTAAGAGCGACGGCTCCCGCATTTAGCAGAGAATCAAGGCTAGACATGACAATGGAAATCAACACGACCAGTATGAGGGCGTACCACTCCATCGACAGCGTGTCGCGCACCAGGGACATGAGGACTTGGTCTTCGGTAGGCTCCCCGGAGATCAGTCGCTGCGCCAACGTCCCCAAACCAATCATGACCATGAACCATATCACACTGAACCCACCGGCCAGCAGAAAACCATAGCGGGCGGTGGCGGTCGTCTCAGAGGCCAAGGCTCGATTGGCGCTGGGTGGGATGAGGGTCTCGCCCAACAAGAAGGCCGTTATCCAGCCGAGGATTTCGACCGGTGTGAGGTCTGTCCAGCCCTGGCGAGTCGTGGAAAGGAGGTCGCTGGAAAAGAGGGTGTAGCCCTGGCCGCCGTCCCTTAGGAGGAGCCAGACGAAGACACCTGGTAGCAGGACAGCGAAGGCCGTAAATTGGAAGGCATCCGTGACAACACTGGCTCTAAGGCCTCCAAAGGTCGTATAGAGCGTGGTGATGCCCACCACGATGACCACTGCCGACCACATGGGTAAGTCGACGATGCCAGTGATGATCTCGCCTCCGGCTGCGGCCATCACCGAGCCGAACATCGTGCACAAGCCCACAGAGATGAGACCTGCTATCACCTGACACGCTCGGTTGTACTTCAAGCCGATGACATCACCCAGGGTATGACATCCCGACAACGCCCTAAGCCGCGGTGCCACACATTGAGCGACCAGAATGTTCTGGGCGGCGAAGGCCAGTCCGAAGAGTAGAAACACGAGTCCGCTGTTGAACCCTCGTCCGACAAAGCCGATTGAATATGCGGGTCCAACGTAAGTGGCAGACAAACTGCCGAAAACGAGAACCAAGGGCAGGGCGCGCCTGGCAACGGAAAATTCCCCAAACTCACCGGCAGCGCGGGCACGCAGCGCAACAGTCGTCAACACCGCGACATAGGCGGCTACAATCAGCAGGGTTATGACTGGTTGCACATTACCCCATCCCACCCTGGCAAAACCGTCCCCGTCGAAGCGCACTGCCAGACGCTGCCGTCACTCCTGGAAGACCTCTTCTTCCAGTTCGTTGATCACTTCGTTCAATGCCGACTCCGTCCGGATCCAGCCATGACGCCCATCCACCAGGAACGTGCGGTACCACTGGATCACGTTCCGGGCAAATTCGGCGTCTTTGCAATAGATGCCGAAGGAGATTTCGCCGGCATGCGATCCTTTCCGCTGGGGCTTTTGAGGGAAGGCCAAGAGGACTTCTTTCGGCGTTAGCAGAAACTCGATGTCAGACACGGTGCTGTTGTAGATCCTCAGCTTGCCGGATTCCACCACCGCGGGATACTTGCGGAACATGAAGCGGGCCGCGTTGGCAAAGCCGGCGATGCTCAGGTTCATGGCCCGGTGGATGCGGACGTCGGGATAGGCCTCGATGATCTCGTAGAGTTCACTCAGATAGTCGTCCATGGGCTGCCACTCGCCCTCGAACAGCATACAGGTCCACAGTTCGCTGTTGCCCGAGTCAAGTTGGTCTCTCAACATCTGCCGCGCCACTCGATAGGTTTCCTTGCGACTGGACATGACCTTGAGTTGACGTCTTGACAAGACCTTGGCCCAGGGGGGCAGGTCTCCCGGCAAGGTGTCATGGGGGCAGACATTCAAACGGGTGAGCAGACGTAGAAACTGCTTTTCCGGGTCGCCGTAGAATCGTCGGCCCACCACGCTGCCGATATTGCCATGGCATTGCATGCCGAACTGTTTGTGGTATCCAAAGGAGATGAATTGGGCCTCCAGCCCCCCTTCCTCCAGGAGCGATTTCAGTTCGGACAGCAGATACACCGCCAGCGTCTCCGGTGCCTTGTCCAGTGACATGTGGACATTCGGGCAGACGACGATGGGACGCTTGCCGATCATCGCCAAGAGTCTCTCGAATTCCAGCACGATCTCCTTGAGTTCTTCACGGCTGTCATACGTTTCTATGCAGAGGAAGGCCAGGACCACGTCCTTGAACTCGATCCGGGATTGAGCGGGAGAGAGGGTCTCCGGGGCAATGGTGGTAGACGATCTCTTGTCTTCGAAGTAACAGGATGAACATTGGTAACACTCGAGTATCATGGTCGCTGACGTCGGTCTGGCTCGTCTACTGTTCGGTGCTGCGGGCGTGGAGGGTTCGCTGCACCGGTGACGCCAAGTTGGCGTGCTTGAGGCGCGCGCCGATGCGAGCGTCCACTCGCGCGGTGAATAGGCCTACATTGGGAGCGACCGCCTGATCACCAAAACTGGTGACGTTCAGGAGGCGTACCATCTCGACCGCTTCGGACAACTCCCGGGACGCGTGCAGCGTCGCGGCCTCTGTTCGTGTGAGTGACTTTAGAAAGTCAGAAATACATCCGTCGCGCAGTGCCCCGGCGTAGTCCATCACCAAATCCTGAATGTCTCTATGCTCATTTGCCATGTGTCTCGCTCCGGCCGTGAGCGGCTCGATTGCCTTCAAGCCTCACAGCAATGTGTGCCCACAATTTTTCGCAGTTTTAACATCGTTCTATACAACAGCATCTTGACGGCCCCGACGGTGGTCTTCAATTCTACGGCAATGGCTCGGTTGCTCATACCCTCCGACCAAAGCTCGACGGCCCGTCGTTCCCGGGCCTTGAGTTTGCCCAGGCCCTGTTCAATCAACTCTCCCAGCTCTGAATCCGAGGCAACCTCCAGGCCACCCATCTCCGGCGCCACCAGTCCCATCAGGCATTCCTGTGAAAGGGGCAGGTTTCGGTTGAGCCGACGGTAGACCTGCCGCAGCCGTTTCCGCATGTAATAGAGGTAAACCGTGCGATAAAGCTCCTTGTCTGTGTTCACCTCGATTATCTTCTTGGGGTTTTCCCATATGTCGGCATACACATCTTCCAGAACGTCTTCGCACTCCACTTCATTGCCCAGATACCGGTACAGGCATCGCATAAACCCATGAAAAGTGGCCCGCACAAAGGGCTCCATCGCACGCCGCCGTTTCTCTACATCTTCCGCCGCCAGCCCCTTCAGTGCGTTGCGCAACTGCTTGTCCATACACCTATCTTCTCATATTCCAAGTCACGCTTAGGGGCCCTCATTAGGCTGAGGTACGTGTCCATTGCTAAATAGGCCCCAGACGATGTGGGAGTAACAGACTTTCCCAATAATTATGGCATATTGGCCTGCGGGGAGCAATAGGTCTGTGGGTCTGTGGGTCTGTGGGTCGATGGCCGGTTTGGGCTTGAGACTGTCCACAGATTACTGATTACTGATTACTGGTTACTGAATTCGGGCTGACTATTCTTTGAGCATGGAATCTGTGAGACGCATGACAAAAATATCCCACGAGCCCAGCCTGTTGTCCTGCCAGACCACCAGATCACCGTCAATATCGGGCAGTGTTTGATCGGCGGGGTCTTCGGTGAGCCGAAACTCCCGCCCCGTGTTCAGATTGTATAGGTAGATGTCCCAGTGGCCGAAGCGGTCATCCTGCCAGACGACCA
>JADFHU010000370.1 GCA_022567055.1 Planctomycetota bacterium | reverse complement strand
CCTCTATCTCGTACTCGCCATCCAGAGGGAACGTGTAGGACAACAGAGCGCCGCCACGTGTGCCAATGGGGAGACCGTCAACATGCTTTTCCTGCGTATAGTCGGCAGGGATACGAAAGGTGGCGCCTCCTGGCCTATTTAAAGGGGTTCCCACAGCCAATCGACTGATCTTCTGAGCCGCCGAGACATAGCGATCGAGTAAGCTAGGCGAAAGTGTGCCGACAGTCACGTTGTCAAAGCCGTGACTCTCTTCGTCTTGGGGAAGCAATCGTGCCGCGTCGACCTCCACTGCGAGGAGGTCTCGGATCACGTTCTGGTATTCCGTTCTGGTGAGTCGTCGAAACGTCTCTACTCGACCTGGTTTTGGATGAGAGACTGCGTGCTCATCAAGCTTTCTCGCCAACGATGCGACCACGACCTCATACGTCTCTTCGTCGGGACGCACCCGACCCTGTGGAGGCATCCGGCGCGACTGAAGCCGCGTGATCACATTCTCCCAGATGTCGGGATACTGCTCCACCTCTTTGAGCCGGATGGCATCGAGATTCATGCCGCCTTTGTTGTCCTGTTCATTGTGGCAACTGACGCAGTACTTATCCACCATTGCCAGTCTCGACGAAATCGCAGGAGGCCCGTTTTTTCCCACCTTGAGAGTTAAGACTGCGCGATCAAGCCAATCCGTCCCAGCCCTATAGTCTGCTTCGCTCGGACGCGGTTGATCCGGCTTGTCCTCGGGTGGCATCTCACGCTCGCGCAACATCCCAGCGACTTTTTCCCAAGTCTCCAAATGCTGGGCCATGTCCGCCTTGAGGAGGCTATCGAGATCGAGCTTCCCCTTCTTCCTTTCGGCATTGTGACAACTGATACAATAGTCGGTTACCAATTCGAACAAGGGCGATTGGATCGCTTGGCTCTGAGACCCAAGGCACTCGAACGGCAAAAGCAGAACTGCCAAGACCAGCGGGGCCAAAGGCGGCCCGCCGAGGGAAAGAATCGGCTTTTGTGATGAACGATACATGTCGCGACTACGAATAAGAAGACCGCTTGGAACATGCCATAAGGCAAGCATATAGGTTAATTTAGGTAGGGTCAAGAGTATTTCGCACTGCTGAGCAGAGGTTTTTCCGCTGAGTGTAACACAAGATCTTTCGAAGCGTGTTCCTCTCGGGGTTTCAACGATTTAAGCTCCTCGAGAATGACAAAACTGACCGGTACCAGAATCAGCACGACCAGGGATGAAGCCAGGGTCCCCACGCCCAGGGAAATAGCCATGGGGACCAGGAAGAGGGCCTGCTCGTTGGTTTCAAATATCATGGGACCCAAACCCAGAAACGTGGTGACAGCGGTCAGGAAGATGGGCCGGAAACGACGCTCAGCAGCCTTGATGGTCGCTTCGTCGATGGAAACCCCTCGGGCCAAATAACGATTGCGGGTCATGGCCAAAACGAAGCCACCATTGACCACCATGCCGCACAGGGCGATCATGCCCAATACGCTGAAAATGCTGAGATCAAAACCCAACACGATGTGGCCCACGATTGCCCCGGCCAATCCCCAGGGAATGGTCAGCAACACGATGGCCGATTGGACATAACTTCTCAGGAGCGAAGCCATGATGGCGAAAATGGCGAACAAGGAGCCTGTGAGCCCGATGCTCAAATTTTTCGTTGCTTCACGCTGCTCGCGCTGCGTCCCTTCGAAGGAGTAACGCAGGCCGGGAAAACGTTTCAAAAGATCCGGCAGTTCCTTTCTCTCCAACGCGGATAACACTTTGTTCCCATTGGTAACGCTATGGAGCACATTGGCTGTGACGTTCAGGACCCGGCCTCCATCCACTCGTTCGATGCGCACCGGTGCGGTCGTTTCAATGATTTCCGCTGCCTGATTGATCGGAATCTCGGCACCATTGGCTGCTCTGATTAAAAGCCCTTCCAACCCACTTAGGGACCTGCGGTCAGATTCCGGCAGCCGCACCATAACGCGTAGCTCTTCGCGATCGCGGGGTTGACGCAGTGCTTCTGCCCCGTAAAACGCGTGCCGGATCTGTTGACCCAAATCACGAGCGGTAATCCCCAGCGCTTGTCCTGCCGGTTTGATCTCAAAACTGATTTGCGGCATCTCCTTACCAAAGCCCTTACGGATATCGGTCACCCCTGGATATCGTGCAACCATCTCACCGAGCGCTTCCGCCGCAAGACGTAAGGTATCCACTTCCGAATGAGCCAGTTGAATATCAATCTCAGCTTCACCTCCAGGACCCACCAGGTAATCAAAGAAGAGGGACTCTATGTCGGGAATTTCCGGTACCTCCGCGCGCCAAAGTTCAACAAAGCCGGCGCCGGTTATTTTACGTTTGCTTTGCGGCACCAGTTTGCAGGCTACACGGGCTCCGTTGCGGTTACGACTAGCCACCGAAACACTGATACCGCGCACGATCCCTTCCTCGCCGCATTTTGCGATAGCCCTCTTGGCCGCCGCCTCGATCAGGAAGGCAACTTCCCGGGTCCGTGCCACCGGCGTGCCGGTGGGCATTTCAATCTCACCCTGAATGTAGTCATTCTCGATGGTAGGATTAAATGTGAAATTGACCCGGCCACTGAACAGGTAGGCGACGACCACGAGTAATGAAGAAGCAAAAATCGCTATGGTGATGTAACGAAATCGAATGGCCGCCCCTAGAATCGGTTTGTAGAAACGCTCCATGGCCGCATCGATTTTAAGGCGGAGTTTGGTCTGGACCCTGTCAAATCGGGAAAAGATCGAGTCCGGGTGAACATTCTTCCGGGAAAACGCCAAGTGCGCAGGCAAAATAAGGAGAACCTCGACCAGGGAGACGGTGAACACCGCGATAATCACCGAAGGTAGAATGTTAAAAAAGCGGCCACTTTCCCCCGGCACAAATAGCAATGGCAAAAAAGCAATAATGTTGGTACTGACCGCAAAAACCACCGGTATGGTCATCTCTCTAACGCCGGCCACGGCGGCCTCCCTCCGCGGCATCCCCTCGGAGATTTTGTGGAAGATATCCTCCCCGACCACCACTGCATCATCGACGACGATGCCGAGGGTAACAATAAAACCGAAGAGAGAGATCATGTTAATGCTGGCGTTCATCAAGGGCAGCAGGATGAGCGAGCCGAGAATCGAGACCGGAATGCCAATGGCTGTCCAGAAGGCCACTCGCAGTTCCAGAAGCAACCCCAGTGCTAAAAGCACCAGTATCAAACCAATCGTTCCGTTAAATCTTAACAGATCGATTCGCTCCTGGTAATCTTCCGTCCTGTCATAGGACACCTTAACCTCGACCGAAGGCGGCAATTGGGCATTGATCTGCTCAACATACCTGTGCACCGCCGCAGCCACTTTTAAAGGAGGCTGGGATTCGGAAGCGTAAATCCCAATCCAAACCGAGGGGTTGCCATTGTAATACGACTCCCGTTCGGTCTCCTCAAATCCATCCTCAACGGTGGCAATATCCCCTAGCTTGATTTCGGCGCCGGTATTGCTGCTCTTGATAGGGATCTCTAAGAACTCACTCCCGAAGTAGCGACGCTCGGTGGTCTTTAACAGAATATCTCCGCCCGGAGTTCGCAGGGTACCGGCCGGCACATCCAGGGCGGCGCGGTCAATGGCGTTGGCTATTTCCCCAAGCGTCAGGTCAAGAGAGCGGAGTTGAGTCTGAGACACCTCGACCCGAATTTCGGGACGACGCACACCCCGCATAGAAACCAGGGACACCTCCGGCTGGGCCAGTAGACCGTCTTCAACCTGGTGAGCCAATTGAATCAGCGTACGTTGATCCACATCCCCAAACACCGACACGTAGACCACACCCCTACGACGACCCGTCCCCAAGGAGATAACCGGCGGTTCGATTTCGTCCGGAAACATGCTGATGCGCTGCACGGCGGCCGTGACCTCCTGGAGCGCTCGGTTGCGGTCGAAGCCGGGCACGATTTCGACCGAAACCCTCGCGCGTCCCTCAGAGGCCGATGATACGATGCGACGGTTGAGTTCCAGACTGCGAACCTCCGCCTCAATGGGCAGCAGGATAGATTGTTCGACCTCTTCCGGGCTGGCGCCCCGATACTGCATGTCGATCTCAATCGTATTAAGTTCGTAAATCGGATAGATTTCCTGGCGGATGTTTCTGGCGACGACCAATCCCACGACCACCACTGCCAACATCAACAGATTCGCCGCGACATGATTGCGGGCAAACCAGGCTAAAAGCCCGGTCGCGGAGGAAGTGTCATTAAACGGGTTGCGGTCCATGTCAGCCTTCCTGTGGCGTCCCTGTCACCAGTTCGGGATAAGCAGTAGAGGGTTGAGGGGCCACCTCCATTCCCGGAAGCGCCACCCGCAAGTCGCTCACGATGAGTTGATCTCCTTTTTCCAAGTTATTGGAAATGAGCACCGTCTCCTTTTCCCGCCAGAGGACTGTAGCCGGGAGAATTTTCAACAAATGATCGTCACCCACGACCCAAATCTGTTTTCCTTCCCGCAAGGCAGCTCGCGGGATCCTCAGTGTATCCTCCAAACTCCCGGCATCGATTTTCACTTGGACATAGCTGCCCAGAAGCAAGGGCAATTTGTTAGTGGAACTTCGACGAAGCTGCAGGGGATCCGTTACCGACACCAGCAGCCTCGCCATGCGGCCCAGAGGATCCAGGTCGCTTAAAAGACGTATCACCCTGCCCTTCCAGGCCGCGGATTCTCCGTCCCCCATGTCCAAAATCACCCGCGCTTCCGCCCCAGACTGACCCTCTTCGGGAAACTGCACCCATTTCAGTTCAGAGAAGTGAATCGCTACTTGGACCCAAAATTCATCCGTGCCCACCAGTTCACAGATTTCCGAACCAGGATTTAACAACTGTCCCATTTCAACCGATTCTTGCACTACCATGGCATTGAAGGGCGCCGGGATGGCCGTGCGGGAGAGTTGTAGCTCGGCGACCTTGATATCGTTTCTGGCCTTTTCCATGAGCGCCTCGGCACGCCGGAGATGCGGCTCCCGTAACACCAGCGACCTGTTGACGTCTTCCATGTCGAGATCCGACTGAAGCTCGTTCCATTCGCGTTCGGCAATGACCTGGCGGCCACTTTCCACCTCCCGTTCGAAGCGGGCCTGCTCGAGATTGGAGCGCACTTCGGCCAGGGCCAACTCGTAGTCCTTAGGGTCGATGCGGATAAGCTCGTCGCCCTCCTTCACATGCCCGCCGATGGTGATCGACTCACTCTGCCAAATCACCTGACCCGTCACTTGCGGCTTGATGACCACCTTTCTCGACGGGACGACAGTTCCTTCAGCACTGACCACCACCGAGCGGGTCTGTGGCACCAGCGGAATCGTCTGCACAATCTTGGCCGAACTGATCTTGTCCTCCGGAACCGTTTCGGGACCGGTCCGTAGCAACAAGAGGCTCACGCAGCCGCCGAAGGCGAGGATCAACAGAGTGACGATAAACGTGCCAAATATGGATATTTTATTCATTTAGAGAGGACCATACAGCAGGGGTGTTAGGCGTAAGCATAGGGCCACCCAGTGCGCGATGCAAACCGACGCGTGCACTCAATACGCTTCTTCGGGAGCTAACCACACCACGTTCCAGGTTTTGCACAATCGAGAGAGAAGTAATCACAGGCAAATAATCCGTGAGGCCCTGGCTAAAGCGGTTGCGAGCTTCCGCGAGAAGCCTTTGGGAAGTCACTAGCTGTTGTTCCACCAGCACGAGGCGTTCGTCGCTTTTTCGCTCTTCGAGCAAGGCGGCCTCCACCTCGAACAGTGCTGAAAGGTACCGTTGCGAGTAACCGGCAAGGGCTTCCTCGAGGCGCGCTTTGCGAAAACTCACTTCACTGCGGCGCTCTCCCCCATCAAACAACGGGGCAGCCAGTCCGGCGAAGACTGCGGTGATCGCATGACCGAAACTGGGATCGCCTTTCCAGTCGATGGCGCCCCCGAGAACCAGAGTGGGTAACTGCTCCGCCACGGAGACGCCCACATCATAGTCGAATGCCAACACCCGTTTCTGCGCCCCCCTTAGATCGGGGCGGCGCGTAAGCAATAGAGCCGGAATGCCCACAGCAGGCAATGGCGGCGGGTGGCC
>JADFHU010000369.1 GCA_022567055.1 Planctomycetota bacterium | reverse complement strand
GAGACTAAAGTTAGGCACACGTCGCGCCTAATGCCAGGACCATGCGAAACCTGCGAATATTAACCTGCGCTTACGCTTGTTGCCCTCCTGGTAAACCGGGATTCACCGGCGGCGAAGCCATTTTGGGTTGGAGTTTGCTGAAGCAGATCGCCCGATTTCATTACGTCTGGGTCATTACCAACGGCCAGCACCGCGAGAGTATCGAGCAGGCTCTCACCGAAGGAGGGATCGAGAACATAAGTTTTCGATATGTCAATCTCCCCCGGTGGCTGCGCCCTGCTCTAAGATTTCAAGGGAGCCACCAGCTTTATTACCACCTTTGGCAGATTAAAGCATATTTCGCGGCCAGGAATCTTCATAGGCGGATCCGCTTCGCTCTCTTCCACCACATAACATACGGCAATGATTGGCTGGCAAGCTTCATTGGGGCGTTCCTGCCTATCCCATACGTGCGTGGGCCGGGCGGCGGGGCGCACCGCACTCCCAAGGGATTTGAGGGGGAATATCCAATTGGTGGCAGGGCTTGGGAGGCACTGCGGGCCATTGGGCAACGGATGTTTCGCTTAGATCCTTTCTTCCGGTTAGGTCAGAGCCGGTCCAGTGCCATCTTGCTCTGTAACCAGGAATCTATGTCTTACGTTCCAGGACGATGCCTATTCTGTTAGGTACGGATTCCGTGTAACAGGCGATTCTGGGAAGGAACTGTGGGACCAGCCTCGGATGATTGAAACGAAATTCCTTCTCACTTTGCAGGTCATGCTTTGGCGTGCTCATCCACAACGGATTGAGATGCAAAATGACAGTCTTGTTTGAGATGTCTTCGCCGTAGTATCGCAGCAAACCGTCCAATGCCGCCGGATGTATGCCGTCCACCCCCAGATTAGCGAACCTATTGTCGCCGGCAATTTCATTGAGATAGTGTGATAAGGTTTGGTCTTGAGAGACATAATGTCCCCAGACAACCGAATCCCCGATCACGAGTGTTTCGCCTTGGGAGCAGGCCCACCGGCAGTAGCGCTCGTATAGCCAGTAGTCGCTGCTCAGTACGTAGGGCAAGCGATAGTCCGGTTCGGGTTCAAATTCTTCGAGTCGCTCCCATAGTGTTGGACCCAGAAAAAATAGTGCTGAAACAACCATTCCAACGACAATCCATTCACGTCCCGATAACCTGACGCAATTTGAGCCAAAAGGAACCTTGGAGTTGCCTGCCAGACCAGGACTATCCGTTTTCTCCAGCATGGCTTTTTTCTGGACACCCATTTTCTTCATTTGCCGATCGCCCTTGACGAATCAGAACTGAAAATAAATAAACGCTTTTTCACTTGCCGGAGCAAAGACGGCCAGGTAGAAAATCAGCAATATAACGATCCCTATGCGCACGGGCCTTAGCTCGAGGACCCACTTGCCCCTGGATTCATACGCAAACTGATAGAGCCAGACAGAGAAAACCAAGGCCAGGGCCAGCAACGGGCAATACGGATTTGCCAGACCGGAAGTGAATGTCCTGGCAATGATGGTCCATGCGTCACTGATATTTTCGGCCCGGAAGAACACCCACGTGAAGGTAACGAAGACGAAGACCAGCAGTTGTTTGACTACTTTCGGGATCCTTTCTTGGTAGAAGGAAGTTCTTTCCAGTTCCCGGGTGCACAACCGCCCGAGCCCGTGCAGGGCACCCCAGATGACAAATGTCCAGGCTGCACCGTGCCATAATCCTGAAATGACCATAGTCAGAAACATGTTTCTGTAGGTGTTAAACTTGCCCTTGCGGTTGCCTCCCAGCGGAACATAGACGCAGTCTTTGAACCAGGAGGAAAGGCTGATATGCCATCTCGACCAGAAGTCACCCAGGCCCGTTGCCAAGTAGGGATTATTGAAATTCAGCATGAGGTGAATGCCCATCATTCGCGCCACGCCCCGCGCCATGTCCGTATAGCCGCTGAAATCGAAATAGATCTGCCAGGAAAACAAGAAAGTGGCCAAGACCAGCGCAGGTGCCTGAAACTGCGCAGGAGCGTCGTACACCTTGTCGACGTAAAGAGCCATATAGTCGGCCAACGCGACTTTCTTGAAAAAGCCGACAACAAAGAGAGACAGGCCGTCCGTAACGTCCTGCATGGAGACCTTGGGCGGTTTTTTTAACTGGGTGAGTAAGTTTTTGGCTCTTTCGATGGGCCCCGCAACCAATTGAGGGAAGAGTGAGACAAAGGTCGCATACCTCACGAAGCTTGTCTCCCTCTCTATATTACCTCGATAGTAATCTACGGTGTAGCTCATTGACTGGAAGATGTAGAACGATATGCCCACGGGCAGAATCATACCAGGGGCAGGTAGGAAATATGGAATCCCCAATGAAGTCAACAAATGGTTTACGTTATCGGTGACGAACGCGCCGTATTTGAAAAAGCCAAGCAGCGCGAGATTATTGATGATACTTATGGAAAGCCACATCTTCCGCCGTGTGCTTTTGGCCATCTTTGTGACTACGGTGTAGTCCAGCAGCGTGGAATAGGCGATTAGAAACAGATATAGCGGGTAGAAGCAGGCATAGAAGAAATAGGAAGCAGCAAAAAGCCAGGGAACTCTGAGCTTGGTGTTCTTGAGGGCCAGGTAGGTCGGATATACAATCAGGAAGAACAGTGCGAACGGCCAGGTATGAAATAGCATTTCGTGACCTGTTATCTCATGAGAACACGGATGTGTGCCTCAACTGACGCAGCGAGCCCTTCCAGACCGTAACCTCCTTCGAGAACAGAAACCAGCCGACCGTCACAGCACTTCCGGGCGATGGCCTGGACACTCTGCGTCAGTCGTGCAAATCCTTCCGCGGTGACCTTCATGCCGCCGAGCGGATCGTCCTTGTGCGCATCAAACCCCGCGGAGATGAAAACGAATTCCGGCAAAAAAGAGAGAGCCACGGGCTCGAGCCTCTCCTCGAAAACCCTCAAATAGTCCGCATCTCCTGAACCAGCGGGCAGGGGCACATTAATGTTGTAATTCAATCCTGCTCCACTGCCCTTTTCCGCTTCGCTTCCACTGCCTGGATAGAAGGGATACTGATGGACGCTGAAGTACAGTATGTTAGGATCATCATAAAATGCTGCCTGGGTCCCATTGCCGTGGTGCACGTCCCAATCCACGATGAGTATTCTCGCCAGACCATGCTTCTGCTGCGCGTAGCGGACACCCACCGCAAGGTTGTTGAAAATACAGAAGCCCATGGCCTGATCCGCCAGAGCATGGTGGCCGGGTGGACGAACGGCGCAGAACGCATTGGTGATCCTTCCCTGCATCACTGCGTCTACCGCCTCCAGCACGCCTCCTGCGGCCTGAGTTGCCACATCATACGAATGCTCCGATATGGGGACATCCGTACTGTCCAAGAACCTCATTCCCAGGGAAAAACAAGTCTGGGCTCGTTGCACATACTCAGGTGTATGAACCGCTATGAGCCATTCTCGCTCGACTGGTTGGGGAGGTCCGAGCATCACCAGTTGCCGGGTCAAGCCGGTTTGCCGCAGTTGATTGACTATCGCGGTCAACCTCGCCGGCTTTTCCGGGTGCCCTGGACCTGTATCGTGATTGAGATAGATGTCATGATAAAGGAATCCAGTCTTGCTTATGGGTTCTGTTGCGTCGGTCGGCAAGGGTGTTTCCCGTGGTATAGGCGTTTGGCTTGCTTCTGAGGTTTGGGCATTCGGAGGTATGTTTCGTACACAGCGAAATCCAATGGCATCACTGGCTAGGCAAGTGTCGTTTATAGAGGCGTCGGCAGCCCGATAGGAAGACCGACAGCTATCTGCGCGGGAGTCCCAACCCCCACCGCGTATGATCCGCTCACTACCTTGTTCTGGACCGCGGGGATTTTTTTTCGGGCTATGCTGATAGTAGGTTTCACGGTAATAGTCATTACACCACTCCTTAACATTACCATGCATGTCGTATAAACCCCAGGAATTGGGCTGCTTGCGGGCCACGGGCTCGGTTTTCTGGTGAGCATTTTCTTTGTACCAGGCCTCTGCCTGCAAACGCCTCGTGTCATTGCCGTGGGCAAACTCTGTTTGCGACCCTGCTCGGCACGCGTACTCCCATTCGGCTTCAGTCGGTAATCTGTACCCGTCGGCCTGGAAGTTGCACTCTCCAGTTTCAATATCATAGCAGGCCGTCAGATTCTCAGCCAGTGACCGTTCATTGCAGTAGGCCAAGGCATCCGTCCAGTTGATTTGTTCCACCGGGTGTTGCGGATTTTTGAAATGGGAGGGATCGGGCAAGGGAAAGGCACTATACTGCTCCTGGGTAACCTCATGTTGGTCCATCAAAAACGCGTCCAAATAGACTTGATGCACCGGTGTTTCATCGGCCGAACCCGCTTCACTGCCCATCTGGAACCAGCCTGCCGGGATGAGTACCATGTCGATACCGGTTTTGGTCTTTACGATTTGGACATGCTGCCGGGGTGTCTCCTGATCAGGTTTTTTCTGGCAGCCTGAACCTAACATCAATGTGAAAACCATCAGTAAGCAACTAGCCCAAGATGCATACCTGTGTCTCTGTTTCTCTAGGCGCGCGCTCAGCATTACAATTCCTATTTTTATTTGGCTGCTGCAATCGGTACCCAGTCGGGTTCCTTGTTGTGATGTCCGTCCGTGGTGATCTCCGTCCACTTGCCGTTCAAGTCACACACACAGATGTTCCAGCCGGGTGCCTTTCCTCCTACGATTTCCGAGGCCTTGAGACCATGACTGAAAGCGATGTATTTGCCGTCTGGAGAAAAATCGCTGTGATAGATTTCGTGCGTCTTGCGGCATTGCACAAGACAGAGTACATCACTCACTATCGGCTGGCCCGATGCGGTATCAATGTGGGCCGTACACAAATCCCAGTCGGTCATACCCCATGTAAGCATATGATCGTCAAAACGAAAATCAGGTCTGCACCCACCTACCTCAAATTTGCTTAGATCGTAAATCTCCGGTTGATCGGCTCGAAAAGCCAGGATGGCGTGTCCAAAGCCCATGCCTCCATGGACAGTCGCCAAAAACCAGTTGCTGTCAGCAGACCAGGTGATGTTGTACAGGTGATGTAGCTTCTTATTGACGTGTTCACGGTGGCTTTGGGTCTGTAGATCATAAAAGAAAAGTCCCTTGGTCGCATAGTCTCGGAGGGTAAAACGTTCAAACTCTGCCTTAAGATAGGCGATGGTTTTGCTGTCCGGTCCCCAGCAGGCTTGGCGTGCATTGTGTGCTACCTTAACGCGACCTGTGCCGTCGATATTCATGTAGTAAACGCTACGTACTTTGTTCCTGCCACTTCCTTCATCAGCGACAAAACATAACTTCGTGCCGTCAGGTGATGCGTGGGCATACATCTCATCCACATCCGCTGTGTTGGTAAGATTAACTGAATTAGAACCATCGGCATGGACTAAATAAAGCTCCCAGTTCTCTTTGCCATGGGTAGTACGCAAGGTTTCATAGACAATCTTGAAGGGGATCTGTTTCAGGTTTAGTTCAGACTTAGGCCACGGAGCTTTTCGTAGATTCGGCCAGCCCGACGGACGGTGATCGGCGCAGACGGCTTTTTCGGTTGTCCCTAGAAATAGGGCTAATATCGCAAGAACAGTCCTGCCAGTTGAGTGGAATCGTTTTGTTTGGTTATTGTCTTTCATACGGTATCCCATCCTATCCATGTATGTATGTGAAATAGCGAAAACAGGTCCAAGCACCGCAATGAGTATAATCAGTTTCCCCCAGAACAAAAAGAGGCTTTCTGGAACGTAAAATCATTAAATCATGAAGCAAACACAGGCGGCCTGTGTCTCCGCCTAGCCACTTGATCATTAGCGCACGCAGGAGTCAGTCTCCTCTCTTGACAAATAGTCAAGCCCATGAACCTGTCTGTACTTGTCAAGGGCCAATGGGACCACTATACGAAGGCGGGGGACCGGGAGGCGCTGGCAGAGAACGAGGTGAGAGAGGAGGAGCTGGTGAATTCGACAAGACGGCACCGGCCTGAACCGGGCCGCTCCCTAAGTTCAATGATAGCAATGTGTTTGATTAAATGCGGGGCACAGCCGCAAACTACCTCCTAGAGCGGCCAAACGCGCAGGAT
>JADFHU010000368.1 GCA_022567055.1 Planctomycetota bacterium | reverse complement strand
GGACGCCGTCATTTCTCATCTTCTCAACTCTTTTCCCAAATGAATCCAAGCCTCCGTCCTTCATCGAAACCGGCACAACGTTCTTCGTTGGCAGGCGCTTTTTGAGTCTTTCCTTGATGCTCGCGTACTTCGGATTCGCAGCCTGATTCACATGCTCCTGGGGATCGGTCTTGTGATTGTAGAGTTCCTCGGTTCCGTCCCGATAGCGAATGTATCGCCAGCGCGGACCGCGGACGGCGTGATTGTTGTAGTGCCAGGTCGTGATCGCGGGTTCGCTGCGACGAGCGTCTGGATCCTCAAGTTGAGGCAGAAGGCTGATTCCCTCCAATCCTTTCACCGGGGGCAAGCCGCATAGCTCGATCAACGACGGATAAATATCCAACAGGCTGACCGCGCGATCGCAGCTCCGGCCGGCGTTTGCCGTGCCCGGCACATAAATCGACAACGGCACGCGTGTGGATTCTTCCCAGAGCGCCATCTTGCGCCAGTGCCTTTTCTCGCCGAGGTGCTGGCCGTGGTCCGACCAGAAAACGACGATCGTGTTGTCGGCGTAAGGGCTGGCCTCCAAAGCGTCCAGGACCTTTCCCGCCTGCGCGTCCGCGAAGGAGACGCAGGCCAGATAGGCGCGCACCATCTCCTTCCAATAGTTCGGCCCGATGCTGAGCACATTCCAATGATCGCCGCCTTCGATCGTGCCCTTCGCCATCGTTTTTCCGAGCAGCGGTATATCATCCATTTCATCCCTGGGGACCTTCGGCATGACGATGTCCTTCATCGGATACAGATCGAAAAACGCCTTCGGCGCCGTGTACGGAACGTGCGGTCGAACAAAACCCACCGCGAGGAAGAATGGTTTGTCATGTTTCTGCTTTAGACGCTCGACCGCCCAGGCGGCGACCTGCTCATCCGGCATGCCTTCCGGCGGCATGTCGTTCTTCTCCAGCGCGCCCCAACAAAGCGACTGCCCGCTCACACCCTTTTGGTATTTCTGGTAGATGGCGCCGCCATCGGGAGGGAAGGGATGAAAGTGCCCGCCGCTTTTGCCCTGGTATCCATGGCCATGCGCGGCGAGCTCTTGCGGCCATTTGTACTTGGGCCGTGTTTCGGTCCAGTAGTCGTAGCCTTCGACGTCGCTCGTTCCCTTGTGGAAAATTTTTCCGGCGGCCAGCGTCTTGTAGCCGTTGTGCTTGAAATGTGTCGGCAGGGGAATCGTCTCGCCCAGAGCCTTCTCGTAGTCCGTGCGTTTCTTGGGGCCGTTGGAATACCAACCGGTGGTCGATGGCCGAAGTCCGCTTAGCAAGGAATGCCGCGACGCCGCGCACACCGGCGCTGCGCAATGCGCGTTGCTGAACAGCACGCCCTTTGAAATCAGTCGATCGAGATTCGGCGTTTTCGCCTGAGGATGCCCGCCCAGCGCCCCGATCCAGTCGTTGAGATCGTCAATCGCGAGGAACAGAACGTTGGGGCGAGCGCTCGATCCAGCTTTCTTCGGGGAAACTGACGCCATGGGTTTCGCGTTCTTGGACACCTCGCTTTTCGTGCCGACCTTACGCGTCTCCGCTTGGACTTCCTCAAGAAATCCGACCATCAGTTTATGCAATTCTTTCGTCTTCGCGGGAAGCTTCCGCGACAGGTCATTGTCTTCACTGACGCTCTTCGACAAATCAAACAGCTCCAGTTGATTCTTAGCCCAGGTCTTTACCAGCTTGTAGTCGCCGAGGATCAACGCGGACTGCGCGGTGCGGGAAACGGCATGATGGAAAAACAGGAACGGATTGTTGCGCGCCATCTCACCGCGGCCGCCGTTGGCAAGCACCCGAGCCATGCTACCGCCATCCAACGCCTTCGGCAGCTCCTTGTCGTAGCCGGCCAACTCCGCGATCGTCGGGAAAATATCCAGCCCGGTCACGGGCGTTCGGCTCACCGCGCCCGCCTGCACGCCCGGGCCAATCACAACAAACGGAACGCGTATGCCCCCCTCGTACATCGAACTCTTGCCGTCGCGCAAGGGATGATTTCGATGAAGCTCTTTTCCTTTCTGCCCGGGAATGCTGTTGCGGCCTCCATTGTCGGACAAAAAGAAAATGTAGGTGGAGTTCTCCAGACCGAGCGATTTGATCTTGTCGAGAACCATGCCGATGCCCGCATCCACATCGCTCGTCATGGCGGCGAACTCCGGCATCGTGTGCTTCTTGCCCTTCTTCCATCCGCGCGTCTCGTCGAACGATTTTTCGCGATAGAAAATGTCCAGATGAACGGCGTAGTGGGACACCTGCACAAAGAACGGGTTTCCCGCCCGAGCCTGCTTTTCCATGAAATCGCAGGTACGCCGGCTAATACCAAAGATCAGCTTGGGATCATTCTTCGCCGCCGGACCACCGGAGCCCTTGCCTCCACCTGTGCCATTGCCGGTAAGTCCGTCGCTGACGTCGTAACCCATCTCCTCCGGCGTGACGTCGTCGAAACGCATGTCCCACTTGCCGAAATGAGCAGTCCGATACTTGGGATTCGCCTGCTTGAGCATTTGCGGAAGGCTGAGTTGCTTCCGGAAATGCGTCGTCCAGTTTCGCTGATCTTTCTGATAAATGTGTCGCGCCGGAGTCTGGCCAATCAAAAGGCTGCGCCGCGTCGGACAACAAAACGGCGCCGGCGAATAACCCCGCGTGAATCGCATGCCCATTGCGGCCAACCGTTCGATGTTCGGCGTCCGATAGAAATCGCTTCGCGTCCGCGCGTCCTTCGGATCAATCCACAACGATGTCCCCACCCAGCTCTGGTCGTCCGTCAACAAAACGACGAAGTTGGGCGCTTCGTCGGCGGCGTTGGCCGTGCCTGACGAAAAACAGCTGGCAAGGAAGCAAACCAGAACTGCAGCCGATAGCAAATCAGAGCGAAAGGAAGGATACATGGATGGAACCGAGTAAAGACGGATTAACTGATAGGAATCTGATTTAGCAGCCATAGACAAGGATTATACCCCCGAGAGGAAGGCCGATCAATGGAAAACAGCCCTGGGGCGGTTCGATATAAGCCACGACCTTCATTTCGCTGGCACAATGAGGACAGGTTAGCGGATCAATCTCATATCTCCTATCAGTTCAGTCGGCGATGCCCGGCCTCAGAGCCACCTGATATATCATCCAATCATTGTTGAGTAAGTTAGTACTTGCTTGTCCTGTAGCCCCTATCGTTTGCCATGTGCGTGTGTATGTTGCC
Organism: Planctomycetota bacterium; assembly: GCA_022567055.1. Taxonomy (GTDB): domain Bacteria; phylum Planctomycetota; class Phycisphaerae; order Sedimentisphaerales; family Anaerobacaceae; genus JAIPFM01. Next base: position 2,905 of record JADFHU010000368.1, on the reverse strand, counting down.
TGTGACAGGGTCAGAGCCTCGAGCTTGTCGCTGTAGCTGTTTGTTGGATGACTAAAGCTCTGGGAGGGTGTATCTGAAAACACGAATAATATTCCCATTGCACCTATAGTATTGATGGTCATTGAAGGTGCGGTTGCGGTAGTCCCATGACCACTGCCTCTCGCGGTTGCTGACGGAGCGACTTCCCAAATAGCTGAAGTGTCCACATTCTTGAACACACGAATCTCCACAGACCATCTATCGCTACTTGGCGTCGTCCACTGATAGGTTGCAGGCTCTGATGCACCTGCCACTCTGGTATAGATGGCGTGGCCATTGCTACCCGCTCCTTTATTGTCTATTTCTTCAGTAAACGAATTCGAACCGTTGTTGTCGGTAATTCTTTGGTTTCCATTGACATGCACAAAGGCGACAATAACGTCATTTTCTTCAATATTCAGATCATGTGTGATGTTTGGAGATGCACTTTTTCCGTGGTTCATAGCATTGCCGGATTGGATGACGTCAGGATTTTGTACGGTGTCATAGGTCGCAATATAATTGATGGCTGTGTCTGGCGCAGTGAGGGTGTGCTGTTGTGTGCCGCCATCAGACCAAGAAACAAAATTATAAATGCTAGTTCCTTCGGACTGATCGACGGCTTCTACGACGTGATCGAAGTCAACGAGGGTGTCGAGTACAAGGGGCGTCGAACGTGAAATGCCGTCTACGATGAGTGTCAATCCACTTGGCACAGTGTCCAAGGTAACATCAACCTTCTCCGGATAGATAACTACTGACTCTGATGTGGACGTACCGTCTGAATCGATGACAGTTAAAATGATTTCATAGCTAGCATTGTCAGAGAAATCGTGTCCCGTTGTAGGTATTTCAAGCGTGCCACTTGTTGTATTGGTTACATGGAGGTCCGGATGTATATGTGTATCGTGATGGAAAAGAACATCCCACGTAAATGCGCTCGCACCCAGAACACCATCCTCTATATCATTTGCTTCTCCACTGAAGGGCATACTATCTCCTGCTCGAAACGTGACGCCGTCTGCGGGAAAAAGAATAGTTGCGCTCGGTGGACTCCCTACAACTATGCTGATTGGATCGGACAAGGTACTTAATACGCCATCTGACAGAGAAAGAATTGCAGAATACAGCCCGCTCTGCTGATAGGCATGAACAGGATTTGCCTCCGTCGAAGCTGTACCGTCTCCAAATGTCCAGAGATAGGATAGACTTTGGCCCTCAGAATCAAATGAACCATCGCTCGAGAAATCAACAGTCAGCGGGGCGAGTCCAGTGACCGGCGTAGCAGCGGTCACCGTAACAGGTGATTGATTTGATGGTTCATACCGAATTCTTCTGATCTTACTTAAGCCGAACCTAGGCGCTCCCGGTTGTGGGTGATCTGCAAACCCCAAATCAGCATAATAGAGAGTTCCATCCGGACCCTCAATAAGGTGTACTATATCACCATACGGACCTTCGGGTGTGCCGTCTGGCCGTTCGAAATTGAAAACACCGGTTACAGTTGTACCGTCAGGGCTAAGCGTCAGACGCTTAATCAAGTTCTGTGCGTAGTCTCCAAAAAAGTAACTCCCATAAAACGTTCTAGGAAATTGACTACCACGGTAGACAAATCCTCCAGTAATCGAAGTGTCTGTTCCTGGGTGTTGGTAGTCAAATATTGGATTCGTCATGCCTGGCACGCCACAAGAACCCTCACAAGTTGGCCAACCATAATTCGCGCCAGCAGCCCCAAGATTGACCTCGTCAAAGGCGTTCGCTCCAAGGTCTGCAATGTAGTATCTTCCGCTCACGCTGTCAAAGGATGCCCTGAAAGGATTTCTTAATCCTAATGCCCAAATGGCATCACGGTTTGGCCCATTCCCATCATAAAACGGATTATCCCTTGGAATCGTACCATCTGAATTCATTCTTAGAATCTTACCGCGGAAGCTGGTCAGCGATTGAGCAGTACTAGGACTTCTATTATCTCCTATGGAAAGATATATTTTACCGTCCGGACCAAAATCAATTTGACCACCATGATGCCCTGTACCTGCGTCGACATTGTCTTCCCATATCACGACTTCACTAGAGGGGATCGTAGCAGTCCCGTAAGCGGTAAATCTTGAAATTCTGTTTCGATTCGGAGTGTTGGCAGTATAGTAAACGTAGTAATAACCATTGGTGGTAAAATTTGGATCTAAAAGGACATCCATTAGACCCTGTTCTCCTGACGTACCCAAGTTGGTTATTTCCAAGAAGGGTGTAGGATCAACGGTTGATGCGCCAGGTTGCAAAATCCAAATTTTGCCCGTCCACTCCAAAACCAACAGTTCTCCACCCGGCATGAATTCTAAACTTACGGGAAAGTTCAGCCCTGAAGTAACGGTTTCATTATGAAACTCATTTCCCATTGCGATGCTAAATGTTATTGGAAAATCAGTCGTATTGGCATTGTTCTCTGCATCAACACAACGTACGTAATAGTTGTAAATATTGTTATTAAGCAACCCGCTCACAACCGTCGAATGTGAAGGTCCTCCCGTTGTGGTAAAAGTCTGTGTCATGGAAGCGTAGTCTGTATCCGGCACAATTGAGTACTTGCATGTTGCTGCTTCGTTTGTTGTGAGTGTGATGGTTGTTGATGCGGTTTCTGCGGGCAATTCCCCCCTCGGTTCACCATTTGATCGAAATGGTGGTGTTACGTCAGGTCCGGCGATGCCCGGCCTCAGAGCCACCTGATATATCATCCAATCCTTGTTGAGTAAGTTAGTACTTGCTTGTCCTGTAGCCCCTAGGGTTTGCCATGTGCGTGTGTATGTTGCCTGTGACAGGGTCAGAGCCTCGAGCTTGTCGCTGTAGCTGTTTGTTGGATGACTGAAGCTCTGGGAGGGTGTATCTGAAA
>JADFHU010000367.1 GCA_022567055.1 Planctomycetota bacterium | reverse complement strand
GAATTGTTAAACAAGAACGAGGTTGAGTATCTCGTCGTGGGCGCCTTTGCCTTGGCACACCGCGGCGTGCCGCGCTACACGGGAGACATGGATTTACTCGTACGACCCCACTCGGAAAATGGTCCGAAGATAATGGCCGCACTTGAGGCATTCGGTTTTGGATCTCTTGAATTGAGTGAAGCCGACTTTTGTGTGCTGGGAAGGGTGATTCAGCTGGGAGTGGCGCCTGTTCGCATTGATCTTGTCACTTCCATTACGGGCGTGACGTGGGAGGAGGCGATCGTCGATGGCGAGGAGGGCAGACTTGGAAATGCCCCAGTGCTGTTTCTCGGGCGAGAAGCGTTTATCGCCAACAAGAGGGCGGTCGGAAGGCACCAGGACCTCGCGGACATCGAGGCCTTGGGGGGAGAGACTAAGAGCCCCTACGCAAAATGACTCTGCATTCAAACGGCTTATTCTGCGCCTGGACGGCGTCAGGCTCCATCGACCGTCCTCGGACGGCCTGCTTCGCCTTCCTCGCCAGACTCAGAAACGCTCGTTTTCGGTGCGACGATTCATTTTGTTAGGCGCTCTAAGCCTTGACCGTCCCCCCGCTTGGGCGTGGCCGTGAACCCGACCAGGAGTTTTTTGGAGTCGCGCTCAAAGAGACCAAAATGGTCCAAGACGCGACGGTAGGTGGTGGCGCTGGTGTGGTGGGCTTCGTCCACGACGACCAGGTAAAACTCATCGCTCGGCAGGTCCAGCAAACGCTTCGATCCCTTGCGTCCCAGCGTCTGAATACTGGCAATGACGACGTCACAGGCCTCCTCGGCACGGTGGCTGCCCTGCTCGATATGGACCTGGAGATGGGGATTGGCATCCAACAGCTTCTGCCGCGCCTGTTCCATCAGTTCTTCGCGACGGGCCAACACCAGCATGCGTTTCTTCATCCGAAAGAAGCTGGGGAACGCGGCGAAGATGACGGTCTTACCCGTGCTGTGGGCAGGCAGATCAACTGGCGTCGGGTACCGGCCAGATAGCGGTCTTTGATTGCCTGCCGGCACTGTACTTGGTAGTCGCGTAACTTCATGGGGTATGGGTGGCACGCTATCGTGTATCCGTCATTGTTTCAGTGGGCACGTGCAGCGCTTGTGAAACCTAGTTTTCTTGACAACCTTCTATCGGCGGTGTTATCTGGTCAGGAAATGAGCCTGGTTGCAGGATTATCCTTGTCAAGGAGAACTTGTCCGGGGCAATATCGAGAACAAGAGAATAACATCGTTAGGCGTCACAGAAATAGGGAAACCGATTATGACTGACAAGAAAGCATCGACAGATTATCCGATTCACGAACTTCTTGCGCAACGGTGGAGCCCTTACTGCTTCGATGACCGGCCGGTTGCGCAGGCCGACCTCGGTCCTCTGTTTGAGGCGGCTCGCTGGGCCGCGTCTTCCTATAACGAACAGCCTTGGAGCTTTTTCGTTGCCACCCGGGAAAACCCTGTGGAGTTCGCACGACTCCTCTCCTGTCTCGTAGAGGCAAATCAAGAGTGGGCGAAGGCCGCACCCGTGCTTGTGTTGGCTGTCGTTAGTCTGAGATTCTCGCGGAACAACAAGGACAATCGGGCTGCGATTCACGACCTTGGTCTTGCCGCCGGGAATTTGGTGGTCGAGGCGACGGCCCGAGGCCTGTGTGTCCATCAGATGATCGGCATCATTCCCGACAAGGCGCGTGAGGTATACGAAATACCGGAGCATTCTGAGGCGTGGACGGCTATGGCGATCGGATACAGGGGAGACCCGGCCAAACTGCCAGATGCTCTCAGGGAGCGAGATCTGACACCGAGGCAGCGAAAGCCGCTGAGTCAGTTCGTGTTCACCGGCAAGTGGGGACATCCGTCGCCGCTCGTGCTGAAGCGCGATGCCTGACGAATGCGAGTCAGTCAATGAGTGGACGAGGCCGGTGGGGTTCAAGCCGAAGACTGGCCGCGCTGGATGGAATTGCGGATGGCGGTGCGTTTCGGTGTTCCTCGCAGAGATCGCCAAGGACGCAGAGGAAGAACTGGCCGTTCTTTGCTTTTTCAGCGATCTCCGCGATCTTGAGTGAGCAACCCGTCCTCGGCCCACCTTCCGTAGCACGCTCCGTGCGGAGGGCAGGCAGTAGCCCGCTACGGAGGGTGGAAGCGAACGGGCGAGAGGCAAAAGAGGCGAAGCACAATCACTTCAGCCCGTAATCTCCGATCGAATCTCGTTGAGCAGATTGATCGCCTCCAGCGGCGTGAGCGTATTGACGTCGATAGAGGCGAGGCGATCCAGGACGGACTTGTGTTGGCGGACGAAGAGGGTGTCTGCGTCGGGGTCTTGGGTTTTGTGCTTGGCCAGTTTCACGCCCGAGGCTTCCCGTTGGAAGGTCGACTCCAGATCCTCCAGGATCTCGTAGGCGCGGTCGAGGATGGTCTTGGGCAGACCGGCGAGCTTGGCCACGTGGACGCCGTAGCTCTTGTCGGTGCTGCCCGGTAGGATTCTGTGCAGGAAGACGACTTCGTCGGCCCATTCCCTGACCGCGACGTTGCAGTTCTTGACGTTCGTGAACAACTCGGCCAGCTCGGTGAGTTCGTGGTAGTGGGTGGCGAAGAGCGTGCGACATTTCATTTCCGTGGCGATGTGTTCGGTGATGGCCCAGGCGATGGACAGCCCGTCATAAGTACTGGTGCCGCGCCCCACTTCGTCGAGAATGACGAGGGATCGATCGGTGGCATTGTTGATGATGTCGGCGGTTTCGGTCATCTCCACCATGAAGGTCGATTGGCCCCGTGACAGTTCGTCGGAGGCGCCGACGCGGGTGAAGATGCGGTCGACCAGGCCGATGGAGGCCTCCTGGGCGGGGATGAATGAGCCGCATTGGGCCATCAGGACCAGCAGGGCGGTCTGACGGATATAGGTGCTCTTGCCGCTCATGTTGGGTCCGGTGATGATCACGATGTCCCCCTTGCCGTTGCCGAGTTCGACCTCGTTGGCGACGAATTCCGAACCCAGCATTTCGGCCAGGACCGGGTGCTTACCCTCGTTGATGATGAGCTGGCGGTCGTCGGTGATGGTGGGACAGACGTAGTGACGGCGCTGGGCGATGAAGGCCAGGGCGGCCAGGCAGTCGATCTGGGCCACGGTGTCCGCGAGTTTTTGCAGCCGCTCCACGTAGGTGCTGGTCTGGCCGCGGAGCTCCTCGAAGAGTTTGAGTTCCAGGGTGAGGGCCTTCTCTTCGGCGCCAAGCACCTCCGTCTCATACTTCTTGAGCCGGTCGGTGATGTAGCGTTCGGCATTCTTGACAGTCTGCTTGCGCACGAAGTCGGGCGGGACACGGTCGGCATAGGCATGACCGATTTCAATGTAATAGCCAAAGACCTTGTTGAATCCGATCTTCAGGTTGGCGATACCGGTCAGTTCCATCTGTTCCTGTTGGTACTGGGTCAGCCAGGACTTGCCGTCCTTGGAGATGGAACGAAGGTGATCGAGTTTCTCGGAAAAGCCCGCACGCATGACGCCACCGTCGCGCAGGTGGGCGGGACAGTTGGGGTCGAGGGCCGATTCCAGCAGATCCGCCAGTTCGTCCATGCTGTCACTCCGGGCGGTCAGATGGACCAGCAGGTCACTGCTGAAGGACTTGAGGAGGTCGCGAATCTGGGGAATCCTACGCAGGGTGCCCACCAGGGCGAGCAGGTCGCGCGGCGAGGCACGAAAGGTGCTGACGCGGGCGGCAATCCTTTCGGTATCCGCGACGTTGCCCAACAGCTTTCGTAGTTCCGTCAACTCGCTGTCACTGGCCTTGAGCTGGTGGACACTCTCTTGCCGCCGCTGAATGGCGGCCACGTCACAGAGGGGCATGCAGAGCCAATAGCGGAACATGCGGCCCCCCATGCTGGTGGTGGTCGCGTCCAAACAGTCGAGCAGAGAGCCCTTGCGCGAGGCCCCGCGCAGGGTCTGCAGGACTTCGAGGCTGCGCAGACTGGTCGGATCGATCTGCAGGAAGTTGCGCTGCGTCACCTTACGCAGACGCTGGATATGGCCCAGGGCTGTTTTTTGAGTCTCTGCCAGGTATTCCAGGATGGCGCCGGCCGCGACGATCACGCCGGCGTCGGCGTCGGTGATGCCGAAGCCCTCCAAGGTGGTGGTGCCAAAGTGTTTGAGCAGACGCTGTCGCGCCTGGTAGGGGTCAAAGTACCAACCGGGCCGCTCGGTGATGACCGCCTGGGTGCGTTGGGTGATTTGCTGGATCAGGTGCTTGGTTTCGGATTCGAAGAGTTCTCCGCGGCTGTCCGCCAGCAGGCACTCCTTGATGTTGAGTCGCACGAGTTCGTCGAGCAGTCGGTCCTCGGGGACTTGTTGCACATAGAAATGGCCCGTGGAGATGTCCACCCAACTGAGTGCGGCCTTGTTCTTGGCGTCCAGGCTGATGGCGCAGAGGAAATTGTCCTCCTTGGCCTCCAGCAGCATGTCGTCCGTGAGCGTTCCCGGCGTGACTACCCGCACGACGTCGCGTTTGACCACGCCTATGGCCTTCTTGGGATCCTCGACTTGTTCGCATACAGCGACCTTGAAGCCCGCCTGGATCATCTTCTTGAGGTAACCGTCAATGGCGTGGTAGGGCACGCCCGCCAGTGGAATGGGGGTGTCGCCCGATTTGCCGCGGCTGGTCAGCGTGAGGCCCAGGACGCGGGAACAGGTCTTTGCGTCTTCATAGAACGTCTCGTAGAAATCCCCCATCCTGAAGAAGAGAATGGCATCGGGGTACTTCTCCTTGAAATGAAAGAACTGCTTCATAGCAGGAGTTACGGTTGCGCCTTCTTTGGAAGTCATTGCGGGTGATTATAAGGGTCCCAGGGTGAGTCGTAAACGATCTCCTCCATGGTCACCTCCATCCCAACACAGGCGTCTGATCAATTCTTCTGCCTCGTCTGAGGACTCGGCCGACTGCAGTTGTAGGAGAAGCGCTTCCTGACGCTCGGTGAAGCAGACTGCTGTTTTTGCATCGATGCCCTTTACGCCCAACTCGGCTTCACTGTTGGCGATCAGCGCTGCGACACCTTCATTATTGCGGGCACTCACGGGAATGCCGCCGCGCAGTTCGGAGGGAAGTTTGCCTCGGTCAAGCCGCGGCGGAAGGTCGCTCTTGTTAAAGACCGTGAGGAGAGGTCGTTGCTCAAGTGTCTCCAGCAGACTCGGATGGATCTTGACGCTGCTGCGGCTGTTGTCAAGGACCAGCAGGACCAGATCGGCTCGTTTCAGGATGGCCAGAGTCTGCTCCTGGGCCTGGCGATCAATGGCATGATCGATGATCTCTGGGCTGAGCCCCGCGGTATCGATGAGGGTGACGTAGAGAGATCCCAGGTGACAGGGCGATTCGATCCAGTCGCGGGTCGTGCCCTGTACGTCGGTGACGATTGCCGCGTCCTGACCACTGAGGCAATTCAGCAACGTGCTCTTACCCGAATTGGGCGGGCCGACCAAGACGACCGTACAACCGTGGATCAGGTATTGGACGGGCAGGCGTTGGGCCAATAGGTCCCGACATTCTCCTTGGAGCGCGGGAAGATCGTCCAGTGCGCGACGCTCCTGCCATGAGGTGACCTTCCGGGATAGTCCCCGCTCGATCTGGTGATGCAAGAGGCGCGTCCCCAGCAGCGTCTTGGCCCGGGGCAAGACCAGCTTCGCTTCAACGGCGATGGCCGAAAGCGTTCCTCGGTCCATCCAAAGATCCGTCAAGAGTTGTTCCGCGGGCAGGAGGGTCGCCCCTCGTCTTTGCAGAAGCTCCATGATCTGTTCGACAATCAAAGGGTTTCCGTGACAGTGGATGGCAAAGAGGTTCCTGTCTTCGCAGCCAACGGTGACCTGATCGATGGAATTCCCGTCGTCGTGAATCGTCCCCAATAAGACGCTGCCGGGATTTGGGGTCGCTGGCTGGGAAGAGACTGATCTGAAGACCGATTGGATGAGCTGCGCTGCTTGGGAACCGTACAGTTGAACCGTGGCGAGGGCGGCGGTGCCCTTTCCGGTGAGGACGGCGGCTCTGGTTTCAGACACCCGATCAGACAAGCTCTCGGTCCATTTCCATATAGCCCTTGTAGGTCAGGACGATCCCAGTGACGACGAGGTGGGGGACATCAGAGTCGAT
>JADFHU010000009.1 GCA_022567055.1 Planctomycetota bacterium | reverse complement strand
GCAGCCAAAATGTCGTAGTAGACCTTGCCCGGGTTGATGATCCACTGCAGGGCCAGTGTGGGCTCGAAGGTACTGAATCCGACCCCCACCAGGTTGCCCTCAGTCGCCTGCACCGTTCCGTCGACATCCTGAAAGAGCAGGCTGGGCACCAGGCGGGGCAACACGGCGGCCCGGGCCCCTTTCAGTTGAGCACGGGCGATGTCGGTTTGACGCTGCGACCGAAGAATGTCCAGGTTGTCGGCCCGGGCGATGCGGATCGCCGACGACAAGTCGATACTGAGCAACTCCTGCACCATCGGTCGAATGAGCGATGCGTCCAGGGGAAGCCGAATCTCCGCCGCTCTGGGGCTCTGGGGTGCGACGTTGGGACGTTCCGGGGGTAAGGTGGCGGGGGGCGGCGCATTGCAGCCGCTCCAGAGGAGAGCGACTAGGCACCCTCCCATCAGCAAGGCCTTGGAAGAGGTTGACTGCTTGTCATTCATGGCCTGTCTCTTTCCCGCTACAACGATGATGAGTTCGGTTTTTCGACGGGTTTGACGCGGCTCTTGGGAGCAACACTGCTATTGGCCGCGGTAATGATTAGGTCGCCACGCAGCAAAGGGCCACCCAGGATTTCTGTCCAGCTGCCGTCGTCATACCCTGTTTGGACTGGTATGGCCACGGCCACTCCGTCACGCGCCACGAGCACCGAGGTTTCGTCTCCGTCTACACGTAGGGCCTGGGAGGGCAGGAGCAGGGCGTTTTCCTTGGCCTCCAGCACCACCGTAACCCGGGCGTACATGCCGGGCGCCAGCCGACCCTCTGAGTTGTCCAGGTCGGCTTCGGCTCGCATCGTCCGCGTGCCCGGGTCGAGACCGACACTGGTACGGGTGACCGTGGCCTCGAACTGCTCGAACTGCGTTCCTGCCAGGGCCGGCAAGACCACCATAATTGAGGTCTTCTTGGGGTGGACGAAGGGGGCATCGGATTGTGGAATATCCAGCACGACCCTGATGCGACTCAGGTCGACGAGATGGAAGATGGGCCGCATCTCGCCCTCTGCCGCCGAACGTACGAAGGCCCCCGGGTCAAATCCTCGACGGGTGATGGTCCCGTCGAAGGGGGCCTTGAGGGTCGCGTAGCCGACCAGGGTCTCGAGACGCATCATCTCTGCCTGGGCCACGGCGACCTCCGATTCGGCGACCAGGAGCAGGGCCTGGACCCGGGTCAATTGCCCCAGGGCTTCGTCGAGGGCCTGCTGCGAGATGGCCTTCTCTCGGGCCAAGTCCTCTTGCCGCCGCGTCGTAATCTTCTGCAGATCGAGTGTGGCCTTGGCGACCGCGACGTGGGCTCGCTTCGCGCCCAGGAGGGCCGCAGCCCGTCGCAGTTCGTCCCGCATCTCCGGCACTGAAATCTCGAGCAGACTGTCGCCCTTCTTCACGCGGCTGCCGATATCCACGTGCACGGCCGTGACATAGCCGCTGACATAGGCGAATAGGTCGGCGCGCTGATCTGCCCTCAGGGTCGCCGGTATCTCCAGGCTACGCATGAGAGGTCGCTGCTGGAGCTTGGTCACGAAGACCGGCACGATTGGTTGCTCGACCACGCCGGGCGTCGCGGCCTTGACGGTGGGATTGAGCCCAAGAGAAATAGTCAGTAGGGTCGCATACGTCAGCGTCGCCCTGAGGCAGCGCATGTTGCTTCTGGTCATGATGAAGCTCCTACAGGCAGGCTTTGGATGGATTCGGTCGGTCGGCGCCGCACCATCACGTAGAGACAGGGAACCACCGTGAGCGAGAGGACCGTCGCGGCCAGCACGCCCCCGATGATGGTTCGTGCCAGGGGCGCGTTCGCCTCCCCGCCGGCGACACCGATGGCCATGGGCAGCAGTGCCAGCCAGGTGGTCAGCGAGGTCATGAGAATGGGGCGGAGTCTGATCCAGGTGGCCTCGGTGATGGCCTCTTCCAATGACAGGCCCTCCGCGAGGCGCTGTTCGCTGAAGGCCAAGAGAATAATGCTGTACTCGACGACAATGCCGGCCATCATGATGATCCCCATGAAGGCCGGTATGCTCAGGTGGGTCCCCGTCAGGGTGAGTGCGAATGCGACCCCGATGAGGCCCAGGGGAATGGTCAACAGGATGACAAAGGGCACCGTGAACGAGCGAAGCTGGGCGACCATGGCCAGGTAGACCAGGATGACGGCGAGCCCCAGGCCCCCGGCGAATTGGCTGAAGGAGGCCCGCATGCTCTCCACCTCGCCACTCATGCTGAAGCTATAGCCCTTCCCGGCGTATGCACCGCCCAGGTCGTAGACCGTGCCCCGCGGCGTTTGCACGCGCTCGGGGTCCAGGACGGAGGATGCCGCCAGCCGTTCTTCGATCCGGGTGGCCACCCTTCCCACGTCGTAGCCGGGCAAGACGTTGGCAAAGATGTCCACCGTGCGGGTGATGTTCATGTGGCTAATCACCGTCGGACCGGTCTTGCGGCTAAAGGTGGCCACGTTGCGTAGCAGGACCGGTTGCTCCGACTCGGCCCCGGTGATGGGGATGTTGCGCAGGGTCTCGATGGACACGATGTCCTTCTCTTCGTATTGGGCGCCGATGAAGTAGTGGTTGCCGTTGGGGGCGATCCAAAAGGCAGGGTCGAAACCGATGCTGGAATTCACGGCGGTGACCACATTTTTGATCACATCTTCCTGCGTCAGGCCCAACTGGGCGGCCTTGACCCGGTCCACCTCGATGGAAATCTGGGGGTAGTCCATGCGCTGGGCGATGCGGACGTCCGCCGTGCCCGGCACGCCGGCGACGATGGTCCGGACCTCCCGCCCGATTTGCGCCAAGGTTTCCAGGGAACTGCCCTGGACCTTCACGTTGATGGGTGAGGGCAACCCGAAGTTCAGGGCCGCGGTCATCATGCCCCCGGTGTCGAAGGCGAACTCAACGCCCGGGAATTCATCGTTGAGGCGGCGACGAAATGTCTTCACATAATCGAAAGTGTCATCCATGCCGGGTTTGCCCTTGAGCTGCACGAGTATGAAGGCGTCCATGGGCCCGGTGTTGGGGGTATAGGCCGCCGGCCAATCCATCAGGACCCCGGCATTGGAAATCAGGATGCGGAGATTGGAGTCGAGCTCATTCTCTTGCTGCGGGTATTCGGGATCGGGCTCGCCGATCTCTTCAATGAGCAAGGCTTCGATACCCTTAAGGGTATCCTCGGTCTTTCCGATGCGGGTCCCGGAGGGCAGGCGGACCAGGATCATGAACTGGTTAGAATCGACCTGGGGGAAGAGTTCCCTTCCCGTGTTAAGCAATAGGAAGCCGGCCAGGACGAGCAGAACAAGGCTCCCCAACACGATCAGGACCCGACCCTTGAGGATGCCCTTGATCCAGGGCTCGAACCAGGTGGGGACGGTCGGACTCGATCCTTCATCGGGATTGTCTGCGTCACGTGGGGCGTCGCGCAGAAACCGGGCGCAGAAGGCAGGAATCACGAACATGGCCACGACATAGCTGGCGCCGACGGCGAAGACCACGGTGATCGCCAGGGGCTGGAACAGGAACCGGGCAATCCCGCTGAGAAAGACCACGGGAAAAAAGACCACCGCGAAGGTGATGGTCGAGACCAGAATGGGTTGGGCGACCTCTTGGGTGCCCTCCAGGGCGGCCTGCAGCCGCGGTTTGCCCATACGGATATGTCGGATGATGTTGTCCAGGACCACGATGGACTGATCCACCAGGATGCCGATGGCCAGGGCCAAGCCGCCCAGGGTGATGCTGTTGATCGTGTTGCCTGTGGCATACAGGCCAATCAGGGCGGCCAGGATGGAAATCGGAATGGCCAGGATGACCACGATGGTGGACCGGATGCTGCGTAGAAAGACCAGGACGACGATGCCGGCCAGCAGGGCCCCCAGACAGGCGGCGATCTGCAGGCCGCGAATGCTGCTGCGGACATAGGTGGACTGATCCATCACCACATTCAGTTCCAGGTCGGCCGCCTTGGGATCCATTTCCCGCAGACGCTCCAGGATGCGGGCCAACTGGGTCTTGATGGCATCCACGATCTCGATGGTGTTGGCCCCCGGCTGGCGATAGATGGGGATGTAGGCCTGCCGGCGTCCATTGATGCGGACGATGTTGCTCTGGATCTGGTGTGAATCTCTGACTTCGCCCACGTCGCGCATGAAGACGACGGCCGAACCCTCCGTCTTCAGCGGAATATCGTTCAATTCTGCCACCGCCTTCGGCATGGCGTTCGAGACGATCTGGTAGTCGATATCGCCGAACTTGGCGTTGCCGGTGGGGATGAACACGCTCTGCGACTTGAGCGCGTTGACCACGTCCATGGGCGAGAGACCGCGGGCCTGCAACTTGATCGGATCGACGTAGGCCAGGATCCGACGCAGCACGCCGCCGTAGACCGCCGGGGCAATGACGCCTTGAATGCTCTGCAGACGGTTGCGGAGTTCATAGTAGGCCACATCGTAGAGTTCCTTCTCGCTCATGGTTGGGCTGGAGACGCTGACCAGGCAGAGGGGCACCGATGCGGTCGGATCGAAGGGCATCACCATGGGCGGAATCGTGCCCGGGGGCAGATAGAACATGTCCGACATGGCATAGGAGGTGACCTGCGACATGGCGGTGTCGAAGCTGATGTCTTCGCGAAAGAAATCTTTCACGATACAGACGCCCAGCATCGCCTTGCCCTCCTGGTGTTCGATGCCTATCGACTGGCCCGTCCAGCGCTCGAGACGACTCATGATGTCACGCTCCATGACCTCGGGCGGCATGCCGGGATAAAAGGTCACGATCTGGACGGCGGGCGTGTTGAACTGGGGAAGAAGGTCGGCCGGGAGGCGGGTCATGGTCGTCACGCCGATCACCATAATGGCGAGCACCAAGACCGCGACGAGATAGGGATTCCTAAGGCCGACTTCAATTGCCTTCATGGCTTGCTCCCAAGAACGAATCGATCTGTTTCCATTGCGAAGAGGCGCATTCCGGCGATAGACCTGTTCCTCGCACTCTATCGCGAATGGCTAGGAATCCACTCTCAGCAGCACAGCAATACAGGAATTCTATGCATGATACAAGGAATTGTTCTTTGCTGTGTGCAAAAATGGTTCTCTATAGTGACTTTCATTCATACCGTGAAAGCGTCGCTTGACTTGTCTAGGCAAGTCGATCACAATCCGCCGCACGAGTGTCCCTTTGATCTACAGTTCCACTGGCGAAAACCTATTCTATTCAAGTACTCAGGAATACTCATTTTACCTCCGGCCTCGTTTGCGCGCAAGTTCGTTGAGCGTTCAGCGGTTTCTGTATTACTGCAGCGTCCAAATTAACAGGAGATATCAAGATGAGATTACCTATTATAGGAGTTGGCCTAGCCTTCATGGGCGGTGCCTCGTTCGCAGCGGCGCCGGTAGAGTTGGTGCTGGTGCAACAGCAGGACCTGAAGATCACCACCACCCAGCCGATTAGCGTGGAGGCCTTTTACACGGCGGACATGGGCGCCCGCGTCTCCGGATATGTGGCCGAGGTACTGGTCGATATTGGTTCATCGGTCGAGGCCGGTCAACCTTTGCTGAAGATCGACGTACCGGAGCGCGCGGCGCGGGTCCAGGTGCTCGTGTCGGAAATGGTCGAGCGGGCCGCGGCCGTCGCCGCCGCCGAGGCGAATCGAAAGGCAGCGGCCTCCGAACAGCAGCGCGTCCGGACGCTGGCAGATAGGGGATCGGTGACCGAGAAGGCGGCGGTCGAGGCACAACACCGCTTGGAGCAGGCCAACGCGGCGCTGCAATCGGCCGAGGCATCTTTGGGCGTGGGCCGGGCGCGACTGGCGGAAGCGGAGCAGATGTTGGCCTATGCCACCCTCTCCGCGCCGTTTGACGGAATTGTCGCGGCCCGCAACGTCGACCCCGGCGATCTGGTCACGGCCGATGCCGCGACAACCTTGCTCCAGGTGATGGCGGTGAACCCGCTTCGTGTCGTCACCTATGTGCCCGAGCGCGAGGCCGTACGCCTCAACAACGGCGACCCCGTGACACTTTCCTTCGACGCCCTGCCCGGTCAGTCATTTTCCGCTTGGATCACTCGTACCGCGGGCGTGCTGGACCCAAAGACCCGCCGCATGCGGGCCGAGATCGACCTTGGCAACAGCAAGGGACTGCTCTTTCCCGGCATGTACGGCAAGGTGGTGATCGAGCTGCAGCGCCGCAACGCCTTGGTCCTGCCCGCGTCCGCTATCCGGCTAAACGACGGCCCGCCGCATGTCTACGCCGTCGAGGGCGGCAGGGTGAAACGCATCAAGGTCGAGCTCGGCGTCGACGACGGGATCGTCATTGAGATCACCTCGGGACTGACCGGCAAGGAACAGATCGTCGCCAACCGCATCGGTCGCCTCCAGCACGGCGAGGTCGTGACTGTCACGCGGCGCATGGAGGCCCGGTAACCCCATGCTGGTAAAACACGCCCTCAAGAATCCCTATGCCGTGCTGGCGGCGGCGCTGGCACTGACCTTTCTCGGTTTCGCGGTCTATCCCAAGATCCCCACCGACATCCTGCCCGACTTCAAGAAGCCGGTGGTGATGAGTTATTACTCCTATCCGGGACTGTCTACCGGCGAGATGGAAAAGTCGGTGGCGTCGCGGGTGGAACGGGCCTTGACATTGGCCGCTAGACGGGAGTCCATCGAGGCCCGCATCCTGCCCGGCGCCTGTCTGATCAAGGTCACGTTCCAGGCCGGTACCGATCCCGGCACGGCCATGAACGACATCATCAACTATGAGATGAGCGATCTCTTCCATCTGCCGCCCGGCATCGAGGTGCCGTTCACCATGCGCTCCGAGCCCGGAAACTTGCCCGTCCTCTTGGCGGCCATCGGCGGCGAAGGCCTCAGTGAAACCGAACTCTACAAGATCGGCTACTACGCCGTCCGCAACAAATTGGGCGGACTGAAGGGCGTGCAAATCCCCCACCCCTTCGGCGGCAAGTTCCGCCAGATGATGATCTATGTCGATCCCGACAAGCTCGCCGCCCACCACCTCTCCGCGGACGACGTGGTCAAGGCCATGGAAACGGCCAACCTGGTCATGGCCGGCGGTACCGTCAAGATGGGCGAACTCGACTACCAGGTGCATCCCGTCAACACCCTGGCCACGCCGGCGGACATCGACGACGTCCCGGTCGCCGTGCGGGACGGCCAGATCATCTATATCAAGGACATCGGCTATACCAAGGACGACGCCGCCCTGCAGTACAACATCGTGCGGGTCAACGGCAAGCGCTCCGTCTACTGCCCACTGCTCCGCGAGCCCGGCGAGAACACCATCCAAGTCGTCGACCGCATTCGGGAAGGGATGGCCTCCGAGATCCCCAACATGAAAAAACGAGGTGACATTCCAGAGGCCACCGAGATTACCCTGGTCAGCGACCAGTCCTCCTACATCCGCCAGGCCATGGCCGGCCTGCAGAAGCAGGTGCTGGTCGGCGCACTCTTGGTCGTGGTGATCGTGGTGTTGTTTCTACGCAGGTTCCGTCCGTCGATCGCCGTGCTGCTGATGCTACCCTTCTCCATGCTTACCGGCCTGCTCGGCTTCTACTTCACCGGCGAGACCCTGAACATCATGACCATCGGCGGACTGGCGCTGGCCGTCGGCACGGTGGTGGACGCCGGCATCGTCGTGGTCGAGAACATCATGCGACACCGTCACATGGGCAAGGGCCCCCTCGACGCCGCCCGCGAGGGCGCCGAAGAGGTCTCCATGCCGATCTTGGCCGGCGTGGCCACCACCTTGGCCGTCTTCATCCCCGCGCTCTTTCTGACCGGCATGATCAAGTTCCTCTTCCTGCCGCTGGCCCTGGCCGCGGTGTTGACCATCGCCGCCTCCTACCTGGTGGCTATGACCGTCGCACCGGCTTTTTGTGCCCGCTTCCCCACCAAGAACGGGAAGCAGGCGACGATCGAACACGATCTGGAAGACTCCATCGAGAAACCCCGGGGCTTTTATCAAACCCTCCTGGCACGCGCCATCAAGGCCCGCTGGATCACCATCGCCCTCATCGGCGGGGCCGCCGCCGCCTGCTTTCTGCTCCTGCCCTTCATCGGCACCGAACTGTTTCCGGCGGTGGATGCGGGCTCCTTCGAGATCCGCGTCAAGACCGCACCGGGAACCCGGCTGGAGAAGACCGAAGAGGTGGTGACAGAGATCGAGAACTACATCCAATCCGTCATACCCAGCGAGGAGATCAAATCGATCATCTCCAATATCGGCATGCCGGTCGGCAAGGGCGCGGGCTTCTCAACCGTATTGAGCTCAAACTCCGGCCCCGACACCGCCTTCCTCATCATCAACCTCGTGGAGAAGGGCCGCAAGCACAGCGTCATGCACTATGTCAAGACGCTGCGGGCCGGGCTGACCGAGCGCTTCCCCCACGAGCGTTTCCTCTTTGTCACCGGCGGCATCATCAACGCCACTCTCAATGAGGGTGTCGCCGTCCCTATTGACATCCAGGTCGCCGCCGGCACCCTGGAGGCCTGCCGCCGCTGGGCCGAAACCATCGAACGCGCCGTGCGCAACGTGCCCGGCGCCGTGGACGTACAGATCGCCCAGGCACTCGACTATCCCCAACTGGACATCCATGTTGACCGTGCTAAAGCGGCTCTCTTCGGTCTGACCCAGGCCGATGTCGCCCGCAACGTGGTGACCGCCTACGGCTCCAGCCTGGGACACAGCCGCATGATCTGGATCGACCAGGGCGGCACCGACTTCTTCATCGGCGTCCAGTACGAAGACAACGAGATCGACTCGCTCGACGAATTGAAGAACGTGCCGCTGCGCGTGGAGATCGACGGCCGGCCGACGTCGGTGCCCCTGTCCAGCGTGGCCGAGATCCGACGCGTCAACATCCCCGGCGAGATCGCCCACTACAACATGTCGCGCGTCAACGATGTCTATGTCAATGTCGAAGGACGTGATTTGGGGTCGGTGGTGACGGATATCGAAGAGGTGCTGGCCGGCATCGAACTACCCGGCGGCGTGACCGTTAATCTGCGCGGCCCGATCCAGTCGATGCGTCAAGGCGCGTCGTCACTCGGCTTCGGCCTGCTCACGGCATCCGTCCTGGTCTTTCTCATCCTGATGGCGCAGTTTCGTTCGTTTACCGAACCCTTCATCATCATGCTGGCGGTGCCGCTGGCGCTGGCCGGTGTGGTCGTGGCCTTGTATGTCACCGACACCACCTTCAACATCCAATCGCTGATGGGTTCCCTGATGCTGGTGGGCGTGGTGGTGAACAACTCCATCCTGCTGGTGGAGTTCGCCAACCGTCAAATGGATCGCGGACACAGCCCATTCGAGGCCGCCTACGAGGCCGCCAGCGTCAGGCTGCGGCCCATCCTGATGACCTCGCTCACCATGGTCGCCTCGATGGCCCCCTTTGCCTTCAACCTGTCGATCGGCAACGAAGCCATGGTGCCGCTGGCCCGGGCCATGATCGGCGGCATGGTGGCCTCGACCGTCCTGACCCTCTTCCTGGTACCCGCCGCCTATACCCTGGCGAAGCGCCGCAATTTCGCGGCTTAACCTTTGGGTTGCATACTTGAACACTAAGAACTTCGTAAAACAAGGAAATTCATTGTGCATAGTCTGTATGGCTCACATCAGTGCGCTGATTGTAGATCTCACCTTCGGTGAGGTATATGATGCACCACAGAGAGCACAGAGTTCACAGAGAAAAGCAAGATGATATCTTCGGCGATAGCTTCTCTGTGTCCTCTGAGTTCTCTGTGGTAAAAACTTCTTTTGTATGCCGAAGGCATACCCAGATATTAATGCAACGTTGGGGTTAATGCTTCCTGAGATGGAGACTACAATCGTGAAGATGATCACCCTGATCATGATCGCGGCGGCCCCGCTATCAGCAGAAGACATGCTCATCGATCTGCCCACCGCCCTGCGGCTGGCCGACCGACAGAACAGCGCCCTGGCACTCCAGGTCGAACAACTCAACCGCGCGGACCTGGATGTCGATGCCGCCTGGTATCAGTGGATACCGACCTTGCGCTTCGGCCAGGGTTATGCCTGGCAGGACGGCGCCCTGCAAAACACCAGCGGCACCGTCACCAATGTCGAGCGCAACGCCCGCTACACCGGATTCGGCGCCGGGGCCATCGGTTCCGGCTTGCCTGCGCGGCCCGGCTTGTCCATCAATCTGAATCTCGCTCAGGCCATCTACGAACCCTTGGCCGCCAAACAGCAACGTCACGCGGTGACCGCGGCCTCGCAGGCCGTCCGCCTCAGTGTCACGCTGGCGGTCACCGAGGCCTACTACGAGCTTGTCCGCGCGGCCTGGGCTCAGGCCCTGAGCAAAGAGGCCGCCGCCCATGCCAAGCAACTTGCAGACGTCACGGCCGGCTTTGCCGAAAGCGGCGAGGGACTGCGGGCCGACGCCGAACGGGGGGTGGTGGAGATGCTGCTGCAAGAACAGAGGGTCGAATTGGCCTCGGAGCACTTGGAGACCGCCGCCGTCAAACTCGGGCAGTTGCTCCGCATCGACGACGTGCAACTGCGCCCGGCCGAACAGGTCATCCGGCCCCTGACGCTGATCGAGAGAGAGTTGCCCCTGCAGACGCTCGTTGATGAAGCCCTGGCCCAGCGTCCCGAATTTCAGCAAAGTCGCGCCGCCATCGCCGCCCAACAGGCCCGGCTGAAACAGGAGAAGTACGGTCCATTCATCCCCCATGTGGAGGTCGGTTACAGCGACGGCAACTTCGGCGGCGGGTTGGGCACTTCCAATCAATTCGACGACAACCGCCGTGACATGTACGGCATGTTCTACTGGCAGTGGGACCACCTGGGATTCGGCAGCCACGCCCGCAAGCGTCGGCAGCGATCACGGATGTTGGAGGCCAAGATTCACGAAAAGCAACTCCGTTCCGACGTGGTGGCCGAAGTCAAGACCGCCTACTATGAATTCAACGGTTCTGCCCGCCGCCTCACCATCGCTAAGCGGGCCATCGACAGCGCCCGCCGCGCCTTCGACCTGAGTAACGAGCGGATCTACGAAAACCAGGGGCTCCCGCTCGAAGCCCTCCAGTCCATGAAAGCACTCGCCGAAGCCGAGACGCTCTACCTCGACATTGCTGCCAAGTACAACCTGGCCCAA
This sequence comes from Planctomycetota bacterium, assembly GCA_022567055.1. GTDB lineage: Bacteria > Planctomycetota > Phycisphaerae > Sedimentisphaerales > Anaerobacaceae > JAIPFM01. The sequence goes on along the minus strand of JADFHU010000009.1, from coordinate 10,239 downwards.
TTTCGTCTCCGCGCCGCCACCGGCCGGATTGACCAAAGGGACGCGGGCAGCGGCGCTGCGCAGCCATTCGCTGAGTAATGTCGAAGAGCAATTGATATTGGAGTGTTGACATGAACAGGGATGAAGAGGCCCGATGGAGCGTCATTCTGCTAAGCGCGCTTCTTGCGATGGGTCCCCTGTCCATGGCAAGTGGGATGGCCGATGGAGCCACGGAGTCCCTCGAAGACCGTATCGCTCGGCTCGAAAGGGCCCAGCAGCAGGCTGCGGCCGACAACGGCAGTTCGAACGGTAATCTGCGGGCAAGATATGACGGTGGCTTCATTCTAGAGCAGGTCGATCCCTCAAATTCGGGGAACAGCTTTCTGCTCAAGCAAAACACCCGCTTTCAGTTTCGCTACAGCCACTTCTCATCGGACGGCGCCAATCCCGACGAGAACAACTTCGAAATCGAGCGGATCCGTCCCAAGTTTACGGGTCATACGTTTTGGCCTCACTTCACTTACGAACTTCAGTTGGATATCGACAACGACGACGCCGACCGGGTTGAGCTGTACAATGCCTTCCTGCGCTATGACTTCAGCGCCCCGAAGGGTTGGACCCACGAGGTAGCCCTGAAGATGGGCCTTTGGAAAATGCCGCTTTTCCGGCAGGAGTACACCAGCGATGGTCGGCAAATGATGGTTGACCGGTCGATGGCCAACGAGTTCTTCAACATTGATCACTCGGTCGGCATCGGGCTCGAAGGTCAGGTCAAAACCCATTGGGTGCCTTTTTGGTGGCACGTCATCGTGCTCAATGGCTTTGACACGGACCGCCGCACACCCGGGCGTACCGGTCAATTGGACCGCAATTTCGCCTACGTGGCTCGGTGGTATAGTGACCTCATGGGTGAGTGGGGCAGGGATGAAGAGTCGGATCTCTCTTTCCACGAAGTGCCTGCCATCCGAGCCGGTGTAAGTGCGGGCTACAGCGACGTCCAGGTCTTGGGGGCCAATACGGGCGAGGAAAGGGTGTTTCGCGTCACGGACACCGGTGCGAGGCTTGTAGCACTCGCGCCGAAGCTATCGGACTTCACCGTCTGGCTTTACGGCGCGGACTTCGGCTTCAAATATCGCGGTTTGAGTGTTATGAGTGAACTCTACGTCCGTGAGATCGTCGATGCCGTGGGAGCGGTCGTGCCCGATCTCCGCGATTATGGCTATTATGTCCAGGCAGGCTACTTCGTGGTCCCGGGAAAGGTGGAACTCACCAGTCGCTACAGTCAGATCATGGGGGACTCGGGATCCCTGGGTGGCGACAAGGCCAGCGCCGACGAATGGGGCGGGGGCTTCAACTACTACATCAAGAAGCACAACCTGAAGATCCAGTGCGACGTCCTCAGCTACAACGGGTCACCGGTCGGCAGCAGCTCTGCCCAACTCGTGCCGGGCGACACCGGGATTCTAGGGCGGATTCAGCTTCAGTGGGCCTATTGACTAATGAATGGGCATGGCAGCGGTGGCCGTGCTCCAGCTTTCGATCTATCATGTTCGCATTCGCTTTAACGAGCTTTGGTCAGGCGATGATTTCCTTAACGACATCACCGTAGACATCGGTCAGGCGATAGTCTCTTCCCTGGAAACGAAAAGTGAGGCGTTCATGATTAAAGCCAAGCTGATGCATGATCGTGGCCTGGAGATCATGGACGTGCACTTTGTTTTCAGCCACGCTGAATCCGAGTTCATCCGATTCACCATAGGAAATGCCGCCTTTGATGCCGCCCCCAGCCAGGACCATGGAATAACAGTCGGGGTAATGGTCCCGGCCCAGAATTTTACCCTTGGAGGTTCGTCCTTCGCGGAAGGGTGTACGACCAAACTCACCACCCAGAATGATCAAAGTTTCCTCAAGCAACCCCCGCTGTTTGAGATCAGTGATGAGTGCGGCAACGGGACGGTCCATCGTGCTGCACTTTTGGGTGAGGCCAGCGCGGATGTCTTCGGCCGGATTGGTGCCGTGGAAATCCCAGCCCCAGTCAAATAGCTGTACATAGCGAACCCCTTGTTCAACCAGGCGGCGGGCGAGGAGGCAGTTGTTTCCGAAGGTGGATTCACCCAGTTTGACGCCGTAAGCCTCGAGGATCCGGGGTGGCTCCTTGCTGATGTCCATCACTTCGGGCACGGACATTTGCATGCGGTAGGCCAGTTCGTACTGGGCGATACGCGTGCGGGTTTCCGGGTGTCCCAATTCTTCTGCCTGAAGTTCGTTAAGCTCTTTCAAGGCGTCGAGGCTGTGGCGTCTCAGTTTTCGATTCATTCCAGGAGGATTCGATGCATACAGAACGGGATCTCCCTTGGAACGGCATTGGACGCCCTGGAACACGGAGGGGAGGAATCCACTGCCAAAGGAATTCTTGCCCCCATTGGGTTGAACGCCACTGGAGATCAGGACCACGAAACCGGGGAGATTTTGGTTCACCGTTCCCAGTCCGTACGTGACCCAAGCCCCGAGGGAAGGACGACCGGACCGGGGAGATCCTGTGTAGACAAGCAGTTCGGCGGGCGCGTGATTGAACTGGTCGGTGTTCATGGATTTGATCACGCAAAGCTCATCAGCAATCTTATGGAAATGAGGGACAGCGTCCGACAACCAGATGCCACCTTTGCCATAGCGCTTGAATTCACGAGGGGTGCCAAGCAGTTTGGGTTTGCCGGTGGTGAAGGCGAATCGTTTGCCTTTCAGAAATGTATCGGGACAATCTTCGCCATTACGTTTGACCAGTTCAGGTTTGTAATCGAAGAGGTCCAGATGAGGTGGGGAGCCTGTCAGGTGCAGGTAGATGACGTGTTTGGCTTTGCCGGCGAAATGCCCCGGTCGTGCTCCCAACGGATTCACCTGGCTGGGGAGACCGGGCGGCAGGCTGGCGAGTGCTTCTTGGCATAACAGGGAAGAGAGAGCCAGCCCGCCTAGTCCGGTTGCTGAGCATCTCAAAAAATGACGGCGTGTCAGTTCCTGGATTCTTTCAAGCCTAGGTTCCATGATAGTTCAATGCCTTATCGTTTCATCAACATTTCGTCAAGGTTAAGCAACACATTGGCCACGACCGTCCAGGTGGCCAGTTCCGCAATATCCGATCCTTCCGGAACATCTCCCAAAGGTTGAGTGGCCATGAGCATGGCCTGATCAAGATCAGCGGCGTAGGCAGCATAGGTTTTGCCGTACAGCTTAAGCAAACCATTGAGCTCCTTTTCACCAGGAGGACGTGATAGGCAAAGTCGAAACCCGAACCGTGCTTTTTCAGCCGGGGTCTGTCCACCCCGAGTGATGCGGCGACCGAGGGCTTGAGCCGCTTCGATATACACGGGGTCGTTGAGAGTCACCAGGGCTTGAAGAGGTGTGTTGGTGCGGTCTCGCCGGACGGTACAGACCTCCCGATTGGGCGCATCAAAAGTGACCATGGAGGGGTAGGGGTTGGAACGCCTCCAGGTGGTATACATGCCTCTGCGGTATCGATCTTCCCCTTCACTGGTTTTCCAGTCGATGGCACTTCCAAAAGCTGCACTGAGTCCTGTCTTGGGTTGCGGAGGTTTGACAGGAGCCCCGAATTGTTTGGTGCTCAGGAGACCACTGAGGAACAGAGCTTGATCTCGGATCATTTCGGCGGACAAGCGGAACCTGGGCCCGCGGGCCAGGAGACGGTTGGACGGGTCAAGGGCTAAGATTTCCGGAGTTACTTTAGAACTCTGACGGTAGGTCGCTGATGTCACCATCAATTTGATGAGATGTTTAATATCCCATCCACTCTCGATCAACTCAGTAGCCAGCCAGTCCATCAATTCCGGGTGAGAGGGGAGCTCTCCCTGATGACCAAATTCCTCGCTGGTTTGGACGATGCCGATGCCAAAGATGGACTCCCAGTAACGGTTGACCACCACTCTGGCCGTCAGAGGATTGTTGTCGTCTACCAGCCATCTAGCCAGATCCAGGCGGTTGGGAGGGGTGTCGCTTGTATGAGAATAAAATGCGGCGGGAAGACCGGCCGTCACTTCCTTGCTTTTGTCGAGGAAGTTGCCTCTACGTTGGATGTGTGTTTTTCGACGTTTATCACCTGCCAGCTCCCGCATGATGGGGATGGTGGTGTAGGGTTTCATATCCTTCAATTCTTTCCGCGTTTGAACCAATTGATCGCGCTCTTCTCTTAGCGCCGGGGCAATGGACAGGTAATACGCCTGGAGTTGATCGCGCTGACCTTCGTCACGGTTCTCAGAGGGCTTGGGCAAGAGGTCCAGGAGGTGGGGCGGAATGAGGGCATAATCCAAAACGCGTTGATCGGAGGACATGGCGATTTGAAATTTCCCCAGTGTATGGAACTTGTGCTCAGACAGTTGTTCGATCGTAACGGTCAGTTTCGAGCCAGCGGGTAGCTCTATAGGTTTCTTGGGCACCAGAGTCAGAGGATGGGGTTGGCCGAACTTTGGACCCACAGCCCATCCTTCGTTTTTCTTGGCATTAAGAATTCCTGCAGCCTCGAATTTGGCCTGGGAATGAGGCGCATGAGCGGTGCTGAAGGAGATGCTTCTCACCCCATTAAGTAAAAGCTCCCTGCTTTTCTCTGGAGCATTCTCGATGAGCTTCTCCCAGACGACTTTGCGGTTTTCGTCCAGAAGGGAAATTTTGAAATGATCGAGGCGGGTGTGAAGTCCACCATCAGTACGATTCCAAACCACGATGCGATCCACGGGATGAAGGGCTTGGAGGTCCAGTTCCCACCATGGATTTTGCGAGGTCGCGGTATGGGTGGTGGAAAGGGCGGTGTAGTCTCCATTGGTGTTCCCATCATTGGCAAGATGAGCCGGGCCACCAAACTCAGTTGAAATTTGTTTGGCCTTTCCCTGGAGAGCGATGTTTTCGTTATTCTTGAATACCTGGACTTCAGCCAGAGAGAGAATTTTTTCTTTGCCAGGGATCTCAACCCGAACAAATCGTCCCTGGGCTCTGGCTCCTTCTGGAGGCGTGAGGACGGCGCTGAGCCTGGAAATGACAAAGTTGCCGCCCCCATGACCAGGCCCCTTTTTCGGGAGCAATACATCGGGTAAAGCCACGAGCTGAAGAGCGGTCATGGTTTCTGCATCGAGAATGGGAATGGTCACGGTATAGACGTCTTTTTCTCCCTTACGCGCCACCCGCAAGACGCCGTCTTGTTCAATAGAAGTCTCGGCGCCTTCCTGAGTCAAGATCTCCGCAGGGTGGAGAGGCTTCCATTGCAACGGAATCGAAAACGTCTGCTCCCATTCGGTTTGGGCTTGGGCCAGGGCGGGAGTTGGGGTGGATAACGTTTTTTCAAGACGTTCAATGTCGTCGGCCCAATCCTTCTTTTGCTCTTTCTGTTTCGCGGTAAAGAGCTGGAAGGTGGGGCTTTCATCGCGGCGATCTGCGTCTCCCGTGTTGTTGAAAATGGCGAAGAGACGGAAGTAATCTTCCTGGGAAATCGGGTCGTATTTGTGGTTGTGACATTGCGCACAGGCCATGGTGGTTCCCATCCAAACTTCCATGGTGGTGTTAACACGGTCCACGATGGCGACATTGCGATATTCCTCGTCATCAGTGCCGCCTTCGTTGTTGGTCAGAGTGTTACGATGGAAGGCTGTGGCAATGAGTTCCTCTTCAGAGGGATTTTCCAGCAGGTCGCCGGCGATCTGCTCGATGGTGAACTTGTTGAAGGGTTTGTTGGCGTTGAAGGATTTGATGACATAGTCCCTGAACCCCCAGATGGTGCGGGGTGGGTCGTCGGCATATCCGGTGGAATCCGCGTAACGAGCTTGGTCGAGCCAGAGGCGCGCCCAGTGTTCGCCAAAGGCATCCTTCTGCAAAAGGGTGTCCACCCAGCGCTCATAGGCACTAGCCGATTCATCGCTCAGGTAGTGATCCAGCTCATCAAGATGCGGAGGCAGCCCTGTGACATCCAACGACACCCGACGAGCCAGTGCAGACCGGTCCGCCTCTGGATTGGGTTGTAGTTGTTCCTTTTCCAGTCGATGGAGAATGAAGTAGTCGATACCATTGTGCGGCCAGGAGGTGTTATTGATCTTGGCCAGGTCGGGGCGCTTGGGTTTGACGTAGGACCAATGTTTGGCAAAAGGGGCCTCTTGCTGGATCCATTGTTTGAGTAACTCGATCTCCTGAGTACTTAGTTTTTTCCCAGATTCGGGCGGAGGCATTCGATCATCGGGATCTTCAGCCAGGACGCGTCGAATCAGTTCACTCCTGTCGGGGTCTCCAGGGACAATGGCGGCATAACCACCGAGATCGGCCAGGGCGTCCTCAGGGACATCCAGGCGAAAGCCCTCTTTCCCGCCTCCCTTGCGTTTACTGGCATCAGGTCCATGGCACTGATAACAGTTTTCGGAAAGCAATTGGCGAATATCGCGGTTATAATCAACCGTAGCAGCATGGGAAGTGATGGCGGCCAGCAACAAGCCCGCAGTGAGTTTGGCGAGGCTGCTCCTGATTCTAGATTGAGTCCTTGTTGAGTTCATTCTACCTTTATTATGACCGAAAGACCGGCGGGATGCAACAGGAAGAGAGCGGGCAAAAAGGGTTAAAAAACACTGGGCTTTGTCGGAAAGCTCCGTCTTCGGCCCAAGAGCGAGCAATTCTTTCGCCTGGCAAAGACGGCGAAGCAGACGATGTTTGTTCTATCGGCTCAAGAACCGGTGCAGTCTCAGACTACGTCCAGACCGGATTTTGGGCCTGTTTTCCATTGATCGGCCTTCCCCTCGCGCGTATACTTATTTCTATGATTGTTTAATCAGATTCCTTATCAGGTGATGGACATTTTACTCAATAACGCCACAGAAGTTTCTACCTAGACTAGGATTACTCCATTTATGAAACCGCTTTTCTCGATTATGTCTTCTCTCTTGGTATTCAGCTCCCCTCTGCTTGCCGGGAGTGAGAACATAGACTTTGAACAAATAACTCTCTTATTGCCTACGCCCAACGAAGTGCGATTGGCTTCTGGTGCTCCTGGTCCTGATTACTGGCAGCAGGAGGCAAATTACCAAATAAAGGTCGAGCTGGACGAAACGGAATCCCGTATCCGAGGATCAGAGACAGTGGAATATATCAATCACTCTCCGCATACCCTACACTACCTTTGGGTGCAGCTTGATCAGAATGCCTTGGCTCAAGACTCGAAGCGTCAACGTAGCACTCAAGCCCGAAACTTGGCGCCAAGTGACGGCAAGCCTGCGGAAGTGGAATACGACGATTTTCGAAGTTTGGTATACAATCAGGAATTTGCAGGGGGTTATGAACTCAGGGCCGTCACTGACCCGGAGGGAAATCCACTCAAATACACCGTCGTAAACACGAATATGAGGATAGACCTTGAAAGTCCCCTTCGTCCGGGCGAATCGTTTTCGTTCAGAGTAGCATGGGCGTTTAACATTCAGGACGAATCGCTATCGTTTCGGCATGGCCGTAGGAAGCTCAAGTCAGACGAGTATGTCTATCATATAGCCCAATGGTATCCGCGTATGTGTGCGTACTATGATCAGGAAGGATGGCAGGTGAAGCCATACATTGGTCAAGGCGAATTTGCTTTGGAGTTTGGCAGTTTCGCTGTGGAAATCACCGTACCTGAAGATTACGTCGTGGCGGCGACCGGGGAGTTAGCGAATGCGGAAGAAGTGCTTAGTTCCACGATGCGGAATCGCTTAGAAAGAGCCCGGTCCAGCGATCGAGTCGTTGAGGTTGTTACGTCCAAGGAGGCGGAGAAAAAACTCGAGAAAAAGACGCCGGGTAAAAAGACCTGGATATTCAAGGCCGATCAGGTCCGGGACTTTGCGTTCGCCGCTTCACGGGCCTATATCTGGGATGCTATGGGCGTGGAGATTGAGGGTAAAACCGTCATGGCCATGAGTGTCTATCCGGAAGAGTCCGTTCCGCTTTGGAAACGTTTCTCCACGGAGTCGGTGGCCCAGACGCTTCGTGTCTACTCAGAAAACGTATACCCCTATCCCTATCCGGTGGCCTGGTCTGCCTGGGGCGCCGAGGGTGGTATGGAGTACCCCATGATTTCCTTTCAGACATCGCGAGATATTGATGAAAAGGAGACCTATCCGGCCGATCATCGTGGTTATGTGATTGGTGTCATCATCCATGAGGTGGGACACAATTGGTTTCCCATGATCATCAACAATGATGAACGTCAGTGGATGTGGTTGGATGAAGGCCTCAATAGCTACATGGATTACCGTGCCGGTAACCTCATGGATCCCGTCTTGCAGGAAAGTAATCTCAAAGGCGACCGCCGAGTGATCGATACCATGGCCAAATCAGATGATCCGATCATCATGGTTGCGGCCGACAATCAGACCAATCGCAAATTTCAATCATACGGAAAACCGGCACTGGGACTTCATATATTGAGAGAGAGTATTCTCGGGCACGATCTGTTTGACTTTGCATTCAAGGAGTATGCACGTCGCTGGGCATTTAAACGGCCCACACTGGCGGATCTGTTCAGGACGATGGAAGACGCCAGTGGCGTGGATCTAGATTGGTTTTGGCGTGGGTGGTTTTATGGGAACGACCATGTCGACATGGCCATTGAACTCGTAACTCTTTACCGCCTTGACGACGCTAATCCCAAGACAAGTAAAGCGCTGGATAAAGCCGAAGAAGAAGCGATACCTGACTCTCCTTATGAGCGCTTTCTTCAGGAGGTAGGTACCCGGGCGGATAAACACAAGCACCTGCAAGACTGGTATTACAGCTTCGACCCATACGAAGCCACGGATAAGGAAATAGAGGAATACGATGAGAAGTTCGAGAAGCTGGAGGACTGGCAGAAAGAAGTGCTGGAATTCTCGGAACTGGCTTATGTCGTTTCGGTAAAAAATGTCGGCGGGATGCCCATGCCGCTGGTCCTTGACATCGAATTCGACGATGGAAAGGGTCGTCGGCTGGATGTTCCGGTCGAGATTTGGCGGTATGGCGACACGGTGGTAAAGATACCTTTCCTGTCAGACAAGGAAGTTGTGCGTATCACTTTGGATAAGGACAACGCCTTTGCCGATTCTGATCTCGACAACAATGTATTTCCTCCAGAAATCGAAGAAGGTCGGTTCAAACTGAAGCCGAAGGAGAAACAGCCCAATCCGATGCGTAAGGCGTTATTCCCCGATGCCGATCAGGAGAACGGCGAGAACGGCAACTAGTGTGCTCGATCGTTAAAGTATGTGGGCTGGCTACTGGGGTCGGACTCCAGCAAAGACCCTCTTCGACGGGCAACTGTCCACCCCTTACCGGACACCCGTCACTGCGCCTCAATTTTCTTGCGCTTCTGTGTCCATTCCTCCAGGAGACGCTGGAATTTCGGGCCTTGGTAGAGCCCGTTTAATGTGCTTAGGCCCTTGGCGGCCGCTCGCAGGATGAGTATCACCATTCCGAATCCGAGACCGGGCGGATTCGACGGGATGACACCACCGACTGGGTATTTATTCAAACCCACAGCTACAAAACCTCGAGCCTGCGCGGGTTGCCGGTGTTGAGCCCCGACGGCAAGCAGTCCGCAGCAATCATCCGCGATGAAAAAGGCGTCCGCGTTCTGCGTAACGGTAAAGTGGGCGAATTCCTGCACAACGAGGTTTCAGCGCTGACCTGGAGTGCCGATGGCAGCTCCCTGGCTTAGGAACCGGCAAGAAATAACTTGGACTTTTGGATGCCCAATTGCACCGCATCTTTGGCCGCTTCTCAATCGCCAATTCCTCACTGTAGCCCACTACACCTCCGGTTTGGCTCAATCGGCGCGACCAAATCTACGGCACACTTGAACCCCAAAATGTCCAATTTATTTCTTGCCGATCCCTTAGCATAGAAGTTCCTGTCGTTTCCTTTTGCTTAATTGAGCCCATGGCTAGACCGATTCGCATGAAATGCGAAGTCGCCTTTGAATGTCACTATACAGGGTTACTAGCGTAAGGCCCTGTTTAAGCCAGAAGTTTCTGGTAGACCACGAGATTGTCTTGCGTGCCGTTGCAAACGTTCCGACAGGTTCCTAGGCCAGGAGAGCCGATTGAACGCGGCCGTATACGTCCGTCAGGCGATAATCGCGTCCTTGAAATCGGTAGGTGAGCTTTTTGTGGTCGATGCCCAAACAATGCAAAATCGTCGCATGCAGATCATGAACACTGACCGGGTCTCTGACGATGTTGTAGCTGTAATCATCGGTCTGGCCATAGGATAAACCCGGTT
>JADFHU010000366.1 GCA_022567055.1 Planctomycetota bacterium | reverse complement strand
GGCGTTGATTGCACGCCACTATCCCGCCACGGTCGACATCGAAGACAAGGCGGTCGCGACGGATCCTCAGGCCGCTCAGGTGATCAGTCAGGGGGACAGCTTGGGTATTTTTCAGAGTGAGTCGCCGGGCATGCGGCAATTGGTGCGCGGGCTCAGGGTCAAGAATCAAGGGGAATTAGCCATTGCCCTGTCGTTGATTCGTCCGGGACCGGCCCAGGGAGGCATGAAGGCGGAATACATTGCCCGGCACGTACACCACAAGCCCTTTACCTATCTCCATCCCAGCCTGGAGACACTTTTGAGTGACACCTACGGGGTGATGCTCTACCAGGAAGATGTCATGCGTATTGCCGTTGAATTGGCGGGCTACACCGTTGCCGAGGCGGCTCAGTTTCGGTCAGATGTCTCCAAGCAGGTGTCCTCTACCCGTTTACAGGCCCAGTATGAAGACTTTGTGTATGTCCGTGCGGAGTGTGCAGGGCTCGACCGTGAGACAGCAGAGAACATTTGGAACCAGATCCTGCAGTTTGCCGCCTATTCCTTTTGCAAGGCTCACTCGACCGTCTATGCCCACATTGCCTGGCAGACGGCGTTTCTCAAGGCACGCTATCCCTTGGCTTTTTACTGTTCTCTCTTTAACAATCATCAGGGCATGTATCCGACGCGTGTCTATGTGTGGGACGCCATTCGTCATGGCATCCAAGTCTTGCCCCCTCATGTCAATCACAGCGACAGCAAATGGGTCATCGAGGGTAAACGCATTCGGGCCAGCCTGGGACGTGTTAAGGGGTTCTGTGCCGACACGATCCAGACCCTTGTCAGGGAGCGTTGGAAACGGCCCTTTCAGGATTTGCACGATCTACGCATGCGGGTGCGGTTTCGCAAGGGCCAGTTGGAGCCCCTGATTGCCGTAGGCGCCTGTGACGGCCTGGGGCCATCCCGTCCCGCCATGTTGAAGCAGATGTTGTTTCCGCCTCAAGATGCGCGAGCCCCCATGCTCTTTGATCCCTATGACCGTTCGACGGACCAACCGGAGTTTGACCGTTTTCAGAAACTGCAGGCGGAAATAGAGATCACCGGCATCCCCTTCACCTTTCATCCGGAACTGTTGATCAAGGTCAAGCATGTCTCGGCGGCCCGCCTATCGGGCTATGTCAACAGCCATGTGACGATTGCCGGATTCATTGCGGCGGCCCGCCGTGCCAAGACTCAGGATAACCGTGTCATGGGGTTTGTGACCTTGGAAGACGCCTCCGGTCTGGCGGAGGTCAGCTTTTTCCCAGACCATCTGGAGCTTTACCGACGTATTGCCACCTGTGGTGGCCCTGTCTGGATACGGGGCAAGGTCACGGAGCATCTCTCCTCCATTACCATCGAGTGCACTCAGTGTGGGCAAGCCGCGTAGCCAGTAATCAGTGATCAGTAATCAGTATTCAGTGCGTAGCCCAAACCGATTACCGATTACTGTATTTACTTCCGCCGGTAGGTCTGCTATAAAGGCTCGCCTCTGAATCGTGGACCACACTCCTTATAGGCACTTTTTTTGAGACACTATGCGAATTGAAACCGTTCGAAATGTCGCGATCATTGCCCATGTCGATCATGGCAAGACCACTCTGGTAGATCAACTTCTCTACCAGTCGGGCATGTTCCGCAACGAAGAATTGGACAAGCTGGCCGGGGGTCAGCACAACCTCATCATGGATTCCGATCCTCTGGAACGGGAACGGGGCATCACCATTCTCAGCAAGAACTGCGCCGTCAATTACACCGACGAGGGGGGGAGCGAATTCAAGATCAACATCATCGACACCCCGGGCCACGCCGATTTTGGCGGAGAGGTCGAGCGTGTCCTCAAGATGGCCGACGGCGTAATCCTGGTGGTGGACGCCTTCGAGGGACCGATGCCGCAGACCCGCTATGTCCTCGGCAAGGCCCTGCAGCACGGCCTCAAACCCATCCTGGTGGTCAACAAGATGGATCGAATCGATTCCCGCCCGGAGGATGTGGTGAATGAGGTCTTCGACCTCTTCGTAGAATTGGAGGCCAATGACGACTCTCTGGACTTCCCGGTCATCTTTGCCTCCGCCAAGAACGGCTGGGCCACTACGGACCTGGGCCAACCCAACGAGACCATGAAACCGGTCTATGAAGCCATCATTCGCCATGTGCCGGCTCCGACAGCGGATCCGAATGCGCCCCTGCAAATGCTGGTGACGACGCTGGAGTATTCTGACTATGTCGGTCGGGTGGCCATCGGCAAGATCTTTGCCGGAGAGATTATCCAGGCGCAACCCTTGACCGTGATCGATCGCGAGGGCAGACACACGCAGCAGAAGGTGGTTCAACTCTACGGGTTTGAAGGCTTGGGCAAAAAGAAGGCACTCGCCGCGATGGCCGGCGATATCTGCGCCGTGGCCGGTTTGGATCCCGTCGATATCGGTGACACCATCGCCTGCCCGGATGAGCCGAATCAGCTGCCCATCGTCGCCATCGACGAGCCCACCATGAGCATGACTTTCGTCGCCAACAATGGTCCCTTGGCCGGCCGCGACGGCACATACGTGACGGCCCTACAGATTAAAGAACGATTGCACAAAGAACTCCAGACCAATGTGGCCCTGCGGGTAGAACCGGGCCAGATGGGCGACGAGTTCTTGGTCTCCGGTCGGGGCCTCATGCACTTGGGCATCCTGCTGGAAAACATGCGGCGCGAAGGATTCGAAGTCTGCGTGGGAAAACCGCATGTCATCTTTCGCGAAAAGAACGGCCGGCGTCAGGAACCCATTGAGCTGCTGGTGATCGAGTGTCCGGCCGAATGTCAAAACGCGGTGATGAGTCTGGTGGGGAATCGACGCAGCGAAATGATCAAGATGGACGCCAAATCGGGTGCCAACAACTACGTGCACAGTGAGTTCATGATTCCCTCCCGAGGACTGTTCGGGCTCAACGCCCGCATGTTGACGGCGACGCAGGGGCGAGCGATCATGCATCACAGTTTCGAACGTTACGAACCGATGCGGGGCGCCATTCCCGGACGCCAGGCGGGGGTCATGATTGCGACCGTGACCGGGGTCGTGACGCCCTATGCCCTGGATACCCTCTACGACCGCGGCTTCTTCTTTGTCAAGCCGGGAGAGGAAGTCTATGCCGGACAGGTCGTCGGTGAGCACTGCAAAGAGAACGATATCTCCGTCAATCCGACCAGGGCCAAACAACTCACCAACATGCGCGCCTCCGGAAAAGACGAGTCTGCCCGCGTGCGACCGCCCCGTATCATGAGTCTGGAGGCCCACCTGGAATACATCCAAGAAGACGAACTCGTTGAGATCACGCCTAAACACATCCGCATGCGGAAACGACTGCTCAAGGAGAACGACCGACGCAGGGCCGCCCGCAAAAGAGGCAGGAGTGTTGGGGTGTGAGGAGTTACGCTAGCGGCAGTTCGGCGGTGTGCGGCAATCCATTGAGTGGACAGGGTTCGCACCTCGCCGTGGGCTTGCAGAACTCTTTTCCAATGGCCACGATTAGCGCGTGGTACTCGTTGTAGAGCTGCGCGTCCTGGGGCAGATTGGACTCGAACAGGTCCTGTAGCTGATGATAGTCGAAGGGGGGCTCGATGAGGCCGTGACGCACCGCGACGCGGGCGGTATAGGTGTCTACGACGAAGATCGGCCGGTTGAATGCGTACAAGAGCATAGAGTCGGCCGTTTCAGGTCCGATGCCGCTGATGGAGAGCAGTTCTTCCCGGAGCGAATAGGTGTTCAGTTGGGCCACCGCGTCAAGATCTCCAGCGTATTCTGAAAACAGCCAATCCAGAAAGTGACGGACACGTTTGGCTTTCACCCTGAAATAACCCGCGGGCCTGATGAGTTGGGCTACCTGGTTGGGCTCCATGTCACGCAGTCTGGCCGGCGTAAGCACGTTGGACGCTTTTAGATGATTAATGGCTTTTTCGACATTCGACCAATTGGTGTTTTGGGTAAGGATTGTGCCTAGGATGATTTCAAATCGTGTCTGGCCCGGCCACCAGTGCTGTGGGCCAAAATGGGCAAAGAGGGTGTCATAGAGTTGGGTCAGTTTTTCCGTCGTTGTCATGCAAGACCTACGCACCATTGGGAGCGGCTTTGGCCGGCCGACTTTCAGCAATCAGTAATCAGCGAGGGCCGATGGCTCGAGCAGTGACTACTGATGTGACCGAGGACCGGGGACCGATTACTGCATACTGACCCACAGACCCACAGACTCTGGTTGCCGCTATTGTAGTCCACAGCGACTTGAAGTAAACTCAAAACCCAGTTTGTAATCCCGCGCGACTCCAAGTTGAACCAGATAGGATAGGCAGTACAGCCGTATGACCCGAGCCGACGAGAACTCAATGTACAGTACAGGCCAGCTCTTGAATTTTGAGTCTGATTCCTACCTGGAACGGACCAGTCGCCCGGTGTACGCCATCATGTTCCTGCTGCCCTTCATTGTCTTCTACGAAGTGGGCACGATCCTCATCAATACAGATGTCCTCAATCAGTCGCAGGTCAGGGTGGTGGCCTTTGTCTGGTTGCAGGAGTTTTTGGGTTATTTGGGTTACAATGGAAAGTTGGCCTGGATAGCACCTCCCCTAGTTGTCATCCTGATCCTCCTGGGACTCCAGTTGGCTTCGCGCAAGAGATGGAGTTTTGCCTGGAGTGACGTCTGGCCCATGGGGCCGATGTGGGTAGAGTGCATTCTCCTGGCGATTCCTCTCATTGTCTTAAGCTTGTTCGTAAATAACCCAGACGCTCTAGGACCCGCTGACCAGGGGGCCTCCCTCTCCTGCTCTAGTCTCATGCCTCTTCAGTCGGGCAACGTGCCCCATACCGGGACGCTGCTGGCGAGCATGGTGACGGGTGTGGGCGCGGGGATTTACGAAGAACTCATCTTCCGGTTGATCTTGATCTGCGCGTTGATGTTATTCTTCCAGGACCTACTCGGTGTTGAGCATCGAGTGTCCGTGATTCTATCTATTCTCATCTCGGCGGGACTATTCAGCGCTCACCATCATTACGTTTTCCTCGAAGGACAGTTTACGCTGAGCCCCGACAACCAGTTTACTTGGACCGCTTTTGGCTTTCGCGCGACGGCCGGCGTCTATTTCGCCGGCCTGTTCGCAGTCAGAGGATTCGGCATCGCCGTAGGTACGCACGTCTTTTACGACATCATGGCGACGACTTTGAACGCCCTCTTTTTTCATCCATAACCCTGCCAGTCGCCATTTTTTTAAAAAATATTCAGACGCTGTGGTTTTCGTTACTCGTTTGGTCTCCTGAGTTTGCACGAAAATCGTCCCATAAGGGCGGTATGGCCGCTTTTCAATACTGATAAAGGCCTTGAGCCGGGTAGGCCCGTTTTGGTACAATGCCCGAGCCTAGAAATGGTTTTTTGGGATTAAGGTATGGAATCACCGAAGCTTAACTTCGCGGTTGACCAGTTGTCTTTCAGCCTCTTTCAGCGGCCACTACATCCCGAGCTGTTCAATATCTATGCCAGTAGACAGGTCAAGACGGAGAACTACGAGGCAACCATCTGGGTGACCGGGTGCACCTACGTCGTAAGCGTCTCCCGCGGCGAGGTGTGTCTCAGCGAGGTGGTGAGTACGCCGAAGCAGCCTTTGCCCGCGCGAGGGCTGTTGGAACGATTCCATTTCCGGGGTCCCCGTACGCATAAGTGTACCCTTAGCCGCGGCGTAAGCTACATGACAGATTTCCAAGTAGAAAAGATGAGTCCCAACCTTTACAAGCAGACCAGAGCCGATCTGGAACGTTTCTCGAAGAACCGAGGCGTCTTCGTGAAATATCCGGAGATGGAAGTGGGCAGCCTCCAGCCTTTCTGCTATGTGGACTTCGAGGCAAGACGCAAAGAGTTACATGTGCATACCTTCGCGGCATACCCAGACCAGGTCACCATGGTCAAGACTCAGTCCCTCTTTGAGTTCAACTAGGCTCTGTCTGAAAACTCCGTCGTCGGCCCGAGAGCGAGCAATTTTTTCGCCTGGCAAAGACGGCGAAGCAGGCGATGTTCGTTCTATCGTCGATGCAGCCGGATGCGGCCAGGCGGAAAAAGGGCCGCTCGAAGCCAGATCGAGTTTTCAGACAGAGCCAACTATCCCCGAAAGGATTCGAACC
>JADFHU010000365.1 GCA_022567055.1 Planctomycetota bacterium | reverse complement strand
AAGGAAGGTGAAGCAGGCCATCCGAGGGTGGTCGATGGAGCCGGACGCCGTCCAGAGGGACAACAGCGGCTGCCTTTATCCGCCAGTGGCTGCGCCAGCAGCGAATAAGACAGCTAAAGAAAATAAGTCGCTCGAATGCAGACTCATTTTGCGTAGGTGCTCTAAGTACTCTCGGGAGTCATTCCGAGCACGATGTCGAACTGTGCCGCCAATTCGCCAATGCGGGAGTCCTCGATCGGAGCAAAGTCCACGGCCAGAGACGCCCGGGTCTTCGCGTCACCGATGCGTTTGTAGACGCCATCTCTCTCGTTGCCGGCATGGCCCTTGACGTAGCACTGAGTTGTGAGTAACTCCTTGCCGCCCTTCTTGATCTTAAAGTGGATGTGGGGCGCCTGACGGCCGGGGTACACAACCGGTCTGATGGTGCGGAAGTAATATTCCCCGGTGGATCCGGTTGTAAACCGGCCAAAGCCCTGGAAGTTCGTGTCTCGCTTATCACGGTTGGCAGTACCGCTATGGTGGTACACCCCGTTGTTGTCTACCTGCCAGATCTCGACCACCGCGTTTTTGATGCGCTCGCCCCGCTCGTCGAGGATCTTGCCACTGAGGTGTGTGATTTGACCTACGGCCGGCGTGATCTCGTCATTAATCACCAGCAAGTCATTATCGGTATCGAGGGGCAGCTTGTCGGGATAGAAAGGGCCCGCGGTTTGCGCCGGGGTCCGCATCAAACTTTCAGCAAACACCCCACGCGTCCAAAGGGCCGCCGTGCCCAAGGCCAGTCCACCAAAAAAACCGCGCCGTGTGCAGAACGAGGTAATCTTCTTCATCGCATTGGTCCTTCCAAAAGGTATTATAGCAGTCGCATGGCTACCTGACCCAGCCTGAAGAGCCCGGTTCACGGCCAACCATCTTGAAGGGCGTCCACGAATGGCAGGCCAACTCCCCAATCCTAGGCGTTTCGGCCGCCTGACGCAAGCGTCATTGCTCTTTCACATCCTTGACCCACTGGGCATGCAAACGGGTCAGGCGCTCGACCACGTCGGGATGTTGCTCCGCCAGGTTTTGCGTCTCGGTGACATCCTGGCGCATATCGCTCAGGAAGGTTTCGGCGGCCGGCAGCCGGCGGCCCTGATCCTGAGTGGCGGGTCCGCCATATACCAGCTTCCAGTGGTCCGCGCGCACGGCCCACTGTTTTCCACCCTGGGTCTCCCAGTGCAAGACGTTGTGTGGCGATGCACTCTCGGCTGAATCGATGATCGGCACAATGCTCTCACCGTCGATTCTGCCCTTCGGCAGGGGCACATCGCAGTACTGGGCAATCGTGGGCATCCAGTCGATGCTGATCGCGAGCCGATCGCGCACGGCCCCCTGTGGAATCTGTCCCGGCCAGGACACGATGCAGGGGACGCGAATGCCGCCCTCCCATAGCAGTTCAGGTCGATGCTCCCCTGATCATCGGTGAAGATCAGAACAACATTCGGCCGGTCCGCATTCGCCGAGGCCATCGGACCAAAACAGAGAAGGATGCAAATCGTGCTGATAGAGTGATGGACTTTTCTACACGTCATCAATGGGTCACCAGTTAAACCGTTTCTTCTTCGCATTTTCGGGCTCCAAGCGTACCCCTGTTTCAAGGTTGCCGCATCGTTCGATCATACCCGGATAGGCTCAGCGAAGAAACAGTCATTCAGGTGGCTGAGGATCGTACTGATCGCACTCTTCGACGAGAATCGAAGCGTACCGATCATGAAAAAAGAGCCTTTTGAGGCGAAAGCAAAAAACCGGAGCCTGTGACATTCGAAACACAGGCCCCGAGGTCATCGAAGGTCTCAGTCTAGGGTTCGTTATGGCCTGTCAAAGGGTACTGTTCGACCGGCGAGTGAGGCGACTTCTTCGAGTGACAACGCTCGGCCGTAGACGCGGCCATCGTTGAGCGATCGATAGCGGTAGTCTTCCTAATAAACATAGGGTCTGTGCCGTTCGGCACAGACCCCTGGTCATTGTCGTTCGGAGACCGCATTACTGAAGGACGGTGATGGCGTCGAGTAACGCGCCGTCTTCACGCCGTGCGACCTCGAGGGTGTGGGTGCCCGCAGTCAGGGTGAATTCCACCACACTGTCGCCATCGTCACTGCTGCGGACCTCGTCCCAGTGCCAGGCGTCGCCGTCTGAGATTCCGTTAAAGCGGACCCAGCCACTGGCATGGTTCGTGGTGTTGGTCACCATGCCCGGGATGCGGAACCAGAAGGAGTTGCTTCCACCGGTGATGATCACACGGATGGCAAGCCGGTACACGCCGTCTGCGGGTACGTCGAAGCTATACGTCGCAACGCCATCGGCGGGAGGATTATTGTTCTGGTCGCCAATGCCGTCCTCAGTGCCAATATGCTGACCTGCGGAGGCAGTGGGACTATCCGAGAACACCTGCATCGGTGCGGTGATCGCACCGGACTCGGCCTCAAACCAGCTCAGCGGCTCGGACGCTGTCGGTGCGTTCTTATAGAGTTGGATACTATCCACGTAGAGCACACCCCTTGCGCCCGCACCTTCGACGCCAATGGTCAGGCTCCTGACGCTCGTGACATCGGCAGCGACAGCGGACAGGTCTATGGTCCATTGGGTCCAAACATCCCATCCCGGGGGCAGGCCTGCGGCGGCCTCATACACCATCTTGGTGTCGTTGATCTTCACATACACGTCGCCGCCACCGGTATTGTCCGCGCCTCGCTTGAAATAGAGCACCAGGGATTGAATACCGGACCGGGTCCAGTCCTGTGTCTGGTCGAACGTACGCGTCGCCTCTGAAACTTGGGCGCTACTGTTGTCAAAGTGGAGAGGCAGGGATTGCGTGCCGGCATGGACGATACCCGTTTCAGGGGCAAAATCGCCGATCGCCGGATCCGCGCCGACGAGGGAACCATTGGCCGGATCCTCGAATCCATCGATCCAGGTAGCCCAGATCTCAAGAAACTCTTCGTCCTTGTAGCTCTCCATGTCGTCGATGACAATGGCATCGGCAGTCGTAAACCTCCAGATATCGCCCGTCCAGGTGCTGGGGTCCATGGTGTCATTGACCTCATCCACACGCCAGGAATAGGTCTGATCCAATTGCAAATCCAAGGACAGGGTCTCGAAGCTGCTGGCGCTGACACTGCCGGCCAGCGACAGATTGCTGGCATCGGTCCCAAGGTATACATCGTGACTACCCGCCTCCCGTCCGTCCCGACCCCAGGTTAACGTCACATCGGGGGCCACATCGGCGGCGCCTGTCTCCGGATTGGGTCGAGTCGCAACGGTCGGGATAAAGAAGAAGCGCACCTCGCTCAGGCTGGCCTGAGGCGCGATGCCCTGCACACTGTTGACGGTCAGACGGACATGCTGGGCCACGGCACCACCGAAGTCGATGGTATTGTTATGTGCATAACCGTTTGCACCGGGGCCCTGAGCCAAGGGCCCGACACCGTCCAGTACGGTCCAGTTCACACCATCTAGGGAGTGTTCGATGACAATGTCTTTGGCGCCGAATCCCACGAAGGCCTCGATGAGCTGATTGGAGTTCCAGATCCAAAGCTCGTGCAGCTTGTAGGCCCGGTCGAAGGCATACTCGATCGTGGCCGGGATCCCGCCGCTTATCCACATGTCGCCTGCGGAAGTGCCATGGAGATCATCCGCCAGACCGGAGCCGTCGAGGGTCTTTTCAACCCCGGAATCGCCGAACGAACTGGAGGCCGTGGCCGTGATACCCGTGATCGGAATCGAAAAGGGTTCGACGGTAAAGTTCCAAATTCCGCCCATGTACGCGGTGAAATCAGGCGCCCCGTTGACTTCATCGACCCGCCAAAAATAGGTTTGACCAAATACCAGGCGGCCGGGATCAAAAGAGCTGTCGCCCAGACCCTGACCGGCCAGCACACCCATCGGATCGGCCACCGACGCATCGTTCACATCCTTGAGGGAGGTCCCGAAATAGACATCATGCGTGTTGGCGAACTCGCCAGCCGTCCAAGCAAGGGTCACGTCTCTCGACACATCGGCTTCTCCGGAGGCGGGGCCGGGATTAGAGGCAATGGACCGATCGGCAATACCTTCCATCACCTGCAACACCTCTTCCGGGGCCAGTGCCCGGTTGTAAAGCAGTACATCGTCGACAATCCCCCTCAAGTTCTGACTGGATCCCAGACGGCCCCCAATGGAAAGCCCCAAATCGTTTTGTTGGAGGTCGCCTGTCGCAGGACGTTGCGTGGCTTCCTCTCCATTCTTGTACAGAATGAGAGCACTCCCATCATAGGTAAAACAAATGTGAACCCATTCCCCCCCGACATTGGCAATCGAAGGGGAATCGACGCGGGCCGAAGCATTGATGGTCGCACGGATCTGATCGCCGGCGCCATTGTACTGTAGACCGTAGGGGTATTCACCTGATTTTTGCTTCGTGAAAAACTTCGCAAAGTCAGGTTGAGCGGCTTCGTCGGTTTGAGCCCAGAGGGCCACGGTAACGGCTTCCACCAGGTGGAAATCGGCATGATCGGGGATTTCAACTTTGTTGTTTCCGTCAAAGCTGAGCGCATTGCCATGCTGGCCTTCCACCCATTCAGGAGATCCCGAATTGAACGTGCCGTTGTGCCCTCCGCCCGAGGCATCGGCGATCGTGTCTCCCTCACCTTCGTCGAGGGGCCAATAACCAACCAGACCCTCCAGAAGATCCGCATGGGCCACACCTGCGGCCACGGTCAGCACTAAAACAAGACAGGCTAAATCGATCGGTTTGCAACTCATGATGGTCCTCCTTAAAAAACCACTGTTTTCGTAGCACACTGCTAGAATCGCTTAATAATAGCGCCTTTTGCATTCTTTGTCAACGTATTATCGGTCTGTGCCCGCCAAGGATACCATGGCCGGTGTCCAATTTCCGCCTTGAAAGGGCATCCCCTTTGGTGATAGAGTCATTTCTCGATGTGGCTATCATGTCATCGTGGCGGCGGCGAGGTGAAACCGCCGTTCCCAACCTAGGAGGCAGACCGTAGATGAAGTCTTGGATTATCGCGTCAGCCGTCGTCGTCGCCTTTGCGAGTTCGCTTTTCGCAGCGAATCAGAAGCTCAATGTCGTTTTCATCATCTCCGATGATCTGGGCGCCCAGTCCCTGGCCTGTTACGGTAACACACAGTGCAAGACGCCGAACATCGACGCCCTGGCTGCCCGCGGCCTGCGTTTCACCCGCACCTACACCCAGTACCCGGTTTGCGGACCGTCACGTGCGGCCCTGATGTCCGGGATGTACGCGCAGACCATCGGTGTCACCTCCAACGGGCATTCGGCCCGCTTTGCCAAGAACATCGGACGCCGTCCTACCCTATCGATGAACTTCATCAACCATGGCTACTACGCCGCCCGGGTCAGCAAAATATATCACATGCGTGTCCCCGGGGACATCACCGCCGGCGTGGACGGCCCCGATCACGCGCCCTCCTGGACCGAACGTTTCAACTGCCAGGCGCCCGAATGGTATAGCGAAGGCGAGAAAGAACATCTCTCCAATGAAAAACTCGAGTTCGACCGGAACAAGCACTATGCACTCGGCTTCGGCGGCGCCTTCTACGTGGTACGCGGCGCCACGGACGGCGCCGAGCAGGCCGACCACCTGGCCGCGGCCAAGGCCATCGAGTTGATCGGCGAACACAAGACCGGCAAGCCCTTCTTCCTGGCGGTGGGCCTGGTCCGGCCGCATGTACCGCTGGTCGCGCCCGCTAAGTTTTACGATCCCTATGACGCCGAAAAGATGAAGCTGGCCGAGAGTGTGCCCAATGATCGGGCCGATATCCCGAAAGTCGGCGGCAACAGGGACAGCGCCGCCCGCGGGTTAACCACCGATCTCAAGAAGAAGAAAGTGCTGGAGGCTTACTACGCGTCGGTTACTTACATGGACGAGCAGGTCGGCAAGATCATCACGGCCGTCGATAAGAACGGGCTGCGGGACAATACCATCGTCGTGTTTACCGCGGACCACGGCTATCACCTGGGCGAGCATGAGTTCTGGCAGAAGATGAGTCTGCACGACGAGTCGACGCGCATTCCCTTGATCATCTACGTCCCCGGCAAGCGGGCCGCCCAGACCGCGGCCCTGTCACAGCAGATCGACATTTACCCTACCCTCTCCGAGTTGTG
>JADFHU010000364.1 GCA_022567055.1 Planctomycetota bacterium | reverse complement strand
AATGCTCCAGTGCTCGCCGTCCGCGGAGTATTCGATGACAACGTCCTTAGCGCCGAAACCCACGAAGGCCTCGATGAGCTGGTTTGCGTTCCAGATCCAGACCTCGTGCAGCTTGTAGAGCCGGTCGAACGCATATTCGATCGTGGCCGGCAGGCCACCGCTGATCCACATGTCGCCTGCGGCACTGCCATGGAGGTCCCCCACCAGGCCGGAGCCATTGATCGTGTTCTCGGGCAATGAGGCGCCAAAGGAGCCGGAGGCTGTGGCGCTTATGTTCACACCATCAATAGGATAACCAACAGGCTCGGTGGTAAAACTCCAGACCTCACCCGGGTACACCGTAGAGTCTGGCGGGGCGTTGACCTCATCGACGCGCCAGTAGTAAGTCTCCTCTAAATCGAGGGCTCCACTGATAGGATAAAAATTGGACTCTTGTTGAGCCAGGTAGACACCTCCGGGATCAACTGTTGCCGTGGCCTCTCTCACATCGTCGAAATGAGTGCCGAAGTACACATCATGTTTGCTGGCATACTCTCCCGGGATCCATCCAAGCACCACACCTCGTGGCGATACATCTGTCAGGCCGTTTGCCGGACCAACAAGCCTCGCGGTCGGGGAGGTGTCTTGCATCGTGAAATAATCATCAACCTGGGTAGGATTGGTAAACTCGCGCAAGAAACGCGCATCCATTCGGCCGCCTTGCACATCTATGATGAGTGAACCCAATTGCCTTTCACCAAAATACATCACCGGATGATCCATGCTACCGCCGCCAAGCTGGCTTGAGCTACCGGCTACGATATAAACTGTTCCGTCCTCTCCAGACTTTACATAGGCCCCATCGCCATCGTCTCTACCGCTGCCTGCCTGGACAACATGAACGCCTGGGTCGAATGAGCTGGAGTCAGCGTAGTGGCCGTTTATAAATAAGGAGCGCTCATACGAGTGGCTGTGACCGGCCAGCACCAAATCGACACCGCCTGCTTCAAGTATCGGCAGGGCGTTTTGACGCATAAAAATAAGCCGGCCCTCGGTATCGGAGTTGTGTGAGCCCTTGCTATAAGGCGGATGATGCCAGAATGCGATAATCCACTTTTGTTGCGTATTCGCCAGATCTTCTTCAAGCCACTGATACATCACACTGCCGGGCAATTCGCTCAAATCACGTTCTTGGGAGTTGAGGCAGATAAAATGGATGTTGGCATAGTCAAAGGAATAGTAATGTTCGGTACCTGAAGCTAATCCACCACTTTCGCCATTTGCCGGAAAGTCGAAGATCCCATAATAGACAGTCGCACTATTCTCGTGGTTTCCTCGTGTAGCCCATAACACCTTATTTCTGAGTATCTCCGGATACATATTGAAAACCGCATTCTGATATTCGGTGTCCGTACCCCTATTATAGGCATTATCCCCAAGCATCAACCAAATGTCCGCTTCACGGCTTTCGCTGCCGGCCAATTCGAGATAAGCATTCTTGACCGCCCGGGCATTGTCATTGGCTCTGCCCGAATCACCCAGGACCCAGATGCGAATCGGGCCGCTAGAGCCGATGACGGGATTGGTAACAAAATAATGATCCTCATCGCCGCCGGCAAGCACCGTTTCGTCCGCTGTGCCAACTTGATAATAGTATTTGGTGGCCGGGATTAATCCTATAATATGAGTTGCATGGTCGGTCTTCAACTCGGAATCCGTCACACTCTGGTCAAGTGTCCCTAACGAGGTTCCATACCACACCTTGCTGGTCGCGTTTTCACTGGTTCGCCACATGATGGTAACGCTGTCTGGAGTTCCATTCTGTAAGTAGGGACCTCGAACAATGTTGGGTACGGCCCATGCGGCGGGCGTGTTGAACAATCCGAAGATGACCGTGAACGCCACAAGCAGACCCATTAATTTTGCGGATTTTCTTTCCATTCTTTTCTTCCTAATCTAATCGCCTTATTAACATTTGCGCCGCCTTTGAGCATATTTCGTTTAAATTCAATGCGACGCTTCAAATCAACGGCTCGAGCATAGTCGGGGAATTTCTTCAAAACCGCTGCAATCTCCCTATTGGCTGCCCGCAAATCTCCCATGGCCAACAGAACTTCGGCGCGGTAGGTTCTGTGGATAGCGCTGCCTCTTCCGGAATCGATGATCGAGTCACATTCTCTCAAAGCCTCCTGCAGCGTCTTCACGGCCTTCTCATCTTGGCCGGCTGCTCTGTAAACGTCGCCCCTAAGCAACAACCACGGACTCTTGAAACGCCGCCTTTGAAGCGTCGCGGTAATGAGCTTCTGGGCCTGCTGGTAGTTTCCGCGATCGGTTTCAAGTCGAACCGATGCCCTGGTCAAAGCAATTGAGACCGGCCATTGCTTGAGCCCCTTGAGAAAAACGTCGGCCGCATCCCGGCAGTGCCCCAGTCGTTGGTGCAATTGTCCGAAACGAACATAGAAACCCTCAGTCTGTCGATACTGACAACCCGATCGATAATCCTCAAGCGCCTCTTCGAATCGTTTCAGTCTTTCCCGGACTGCCGCTCGCCTGGAAAAAACCGTCCCGTTTCCTGTTCCCAAGCGGATAACGTGCGTGAAATCCAGTTCGGCTTGTTCGTACGCTTTCAAGTCTTCGTACGTGAGAGCACGTTCATAATAAAAGGCCGTATCCTTGGGATATTTGGTAATCAGATTATCCAATTCGTTCAGGGAGTCTTGGTGATGACCGATTAAGCGAAATAAATAGGCCCGTTTCAGCAGCAAGTCTTTGTCATGCGGGTCCTGTTCCAATTCTTCATTAATGAGACCAATTTCTTCATGAAAACCCAAGTGGGCAAAGGCCGAAGAACCAAGGCAGAATACCGCTATAAAGGACACGCTTACCATGATGATGGGGACGGAGCCCAATCGCATGAAAGAACCTCTAACTGACGTTCCACCTCATCCTGTTCGCGGGGAAAGCGGGATACGTATAAAACAAGCTTTCTCACCGTTCCTCCGTGAGATCAAATACAACCCCTATGCTTATCAGATTGCCCAAAGTCTGTCAACATAATTCCCCTACGGCGCAGGGGGCGCCCTGGCTGAGAAGCGGGTCCGGCGGAATCCCTTCTCGCAGGAGCACGACTATCGCCAGTGTCCCGGCCTGCAGTGCTTCTTCGCATTCATGGACAATGCGGCCAATGCCGAGAGCACGTTCGTCGGTATCCTTACCCTGGCAGGACAGCCCAGACGAGGGACGCGCAAAACCATACCTTACCCATTCTCCATTTCATCTGATCGTGCTATACTGGTAGGATTATTGGAGTCTTCGAAATGTATGAAATCAGAAGGAAGATCGTCGGTCCATCTGTCGTGTACTGCCTGACCTGTTTCACAATAGCCCAACTCCTCTACTTCTTGATGGTGGCGATCTATCCCGTGGCCTTCGTTTGCTCTGTGGTAGAAAGAACGCGTGCGAGCCGAGGTCGTGAACATGAAACGAATTCTGAGTCTGTTTAGGAAACCAAGGGACGAAGCAACCTCACTGTCTAGTACAGCCGCCACACCGAGGCCCAACACCCGACTGGACTGGACCGGAGATGTCTCTGCATCCGGAGCAAAGCCCTTTGGCATACCTTGTGTGTGCCCATCTCGCTACGGCTTCTGAGAAGAACGCCGATACCCTGCGGATGACGCTTGCGTCTGAAGAGGACACCATCGCGATTCAACTGAAGACACCGGAGGGCTGGAATAAGGCTGTGGGCACTACTGGCGATCTGTGGTCGAATCTGGTATTCTTCCTGCCCGATATAGCGTCCATTGAGTCGTGTCAAGGCATCATCAAGGACCCGAGGACAGAGGATGAATGGCGTTTCACCTTCAGCAAGTGGGACAACGAGATAGTGTTCAAGAAGCTTGAGGCGGAGGGGTCAAATCTCGATCACCAAGATGATGCGTCAGAATTGGCGTGAGGGACGCGTCGGCGCTAGGATCACCTCAGCCTCAATTGGATTCGGAGCAACGAAGTGGAATTAATCAAGTGCCCTCTCTGTGACGGCCAGTTATCCTCGAATGCTAAGAGTTGCCCCCGGTGTGGCCATCCCAATCCGTATTGCCCACATTGTAAAAAGATGTCCTCCGTAAGAGGCTTTAGATTTCGAACCGACTTGAGCCAACTGGATGCACAAACGATCGGATACGCTATCCTCGTATTATGCTTGCTCATGCTTGCCGTACTTCCCGGCATTATCGCCATTGTCTACTTGGCGAATGTTCCTTACTGTCCTGACTGCAAGAAATTGATTTGGGAAAGGCGACCCATATGATTGAGGCCGCACGGTGCTAGATCTTCACACAATTCAAGATTCCAATCACCTCTCGACGATAAACGTCTCATCCCATTCCTTCCGCCCTCTTCTTGCCTTTCCGGTCTTCCCCTCCTCGCCCTGGTTGTCGGCGAGATCCTGGCCTACGCTGTAGACCACATACCCCGGATCGAGTTGCTGGTACCTGAGCGCTTGCCCGTCAAAGGGATCTACAGGCACACTCGCGATAAAAGTGGGTACCAGATCTTGAAGCGTAGCGGGGAGTCGCCCGTTGGCCAGGCGGTATCGTTCTACCGCCAGGGCCGTTCCGGCACTCCGCAATTCGGCCATGCTTCGCGCAAAGAGCACATGAACTCTCGATAAGCCTAGATTCAGGCTCCGTGCCATCCTCCCGAGTTTTTCATGCTGCGTTTTTTCGATCTCACTCAGACGAGACAGCGCCTCGTGTGTGGGTAAAGCCGCCGCCTCTATACTCGCCTGTATGCCGTTGATGTAGGAGAGGGTATCCTGGTCATGCAGGCCGAACAGTTTTCTCAAGATTATGATCCCGGCCAAGAAGTCAGGTAGACTGTCATTTTCATTTATCCTCATCCCCATTTCAATGTCTCTTGCCGACGCTTGGAAGAACTCCAAACTCATAGCGCGTTCTCCAATCAGGCTCTGTTCATAGCGGCGGACGACGGCTGCACGGTCGACCATCGTCTGCAATGTCTGGATTTGCGTCTCTGACAGGGCCCGAACACTAAGAAGATCTTCGATCATCTCAAGCCCCCACCGCTCCAATGCTATTCTCGCCAGATGCCACATCAACCCGGGGGCATCCACCGAATCAGCCAAGGAAAATATGGCCTTGATGGCCAGCACAGATGTCGCCACATCACCTTGCCTGACAGCAGTTTCACCCGCCAATCGCAACAGTTTGGCGCACTGCCGTGCCTCATCCAACTCAGGGAGTCTCAGGGAACGGCCTTGTGACAAATCATAGGGTGCCCGGGCGTGCCCGGTCTCTGCGGCTTCATATAACAGATCCAGACAGTCTTTGTTGTCCGCCAGGAAGGCCCTGGCTTCAGCGACGTGGATCGGTTCCCAGGTTTCCCCACGCCCGTATTCTATTGCACGACTGTAGCCAGGAAGGTTTTTGCTCTTCTGATCACTCCATTCGACGTACTCCCAGAACGCATCGGTGTACAGATGCCAACCATTGTCCACGTCGTCGGGAAAGCTCTCCCTATACCAGACATCCAGTTCCGCCGGGCTCATGGGATAGCCCTCCGCACGGAGTGCCTCAATTCGCTGCTTGAGTTGGTTGTGGGTGTGTCGCCTATAGACACCAAACGCTGCCAGCCCTACGAACAGTAACATCAAGAGGATGTATCGTTTTTTGAAGCCACGCTTGCCTTGTTGTTTCTCACGCATCAGAGAGCCTTCCCGATATTTATTGCCTGCCACGTCACCGCTGTCTTAACCCCAACGTTGCATAAACATCAGGGTATGCCTTTGGCATACATAAGGCATTTTTACCACAGAGAACTCGGAGGCCACAGAAAAGCTGTCGCCGCAGTCATCCTCTTGCTTTTCTCTGTGACCTCGGTGCTCTCGGTGGTCATCATACACCTCACCGAAGGTGAGATCTACAACCTACACACTCATGTGCGCCATTCAGCCATTGCATTCTGAATATCCTTCATTCAAGAAGTTTTGAGCGTTCAGGACTGCAACCGAAGGATAAATGCATTTAGCCGGATTTGTTAAGCAAAAACTATGGAGAGTGGCGCCTGCACGACACGCTGGACTTCTTGCCAACTACAGCCGTCCGATCAGGCAGGCGATTACTTAGAGCCCCTACGCAAAATGATCGTCGCACCGAGAGCGAGCGTTTT
>JADFHU010000363.1 GCA_022567055.1 Planctomycetota bacterium | reverse complement strand
CCGCAACGTCGAAGGATTCTGCTTCGAAGTAGCCGGGCATTTTGGTCCCAGGCAGCAGCGCCTCCGGATCCATGAGCCAGTCGATCATCCACTCTGGTTTCAATCGATCCCGGGCCAACACAAAATCGGGTGCCCAGTCTGCAGGAGATCCGCCGGGCATCTTATCTCCTACTATGTGACAACTTCCACAAGAGAAATAGTCCACAGAGAACAGCTTCTCGCCATCCTCATAGTCCCTGGCGATCTCCGCATCACTGACCATCTCCGCGAAGGGGAAATCAACCCGGTCCAGGGCACTGAAGTAGCGCACCAGCGCATTCGATTGAGCCGCGGTAAAATTAAAAGTGGGCATGCGGGTCTTGAGCCAAGGCCGAATGGTGCTGGGGGCATGCAGAAAGTCGAAGAGCCACTGGGCGTGCACCTTCTTGCCTTCGCCGATGAGATTCGGCGGGCTGAAACTCTTAAAGACGGCGTCGGCTTCATTCTCCTCCTTGTCCTGGTACTTGACCAGCCAGTCGAAGACCTTGGGCTGAATGGCGCCGCCCTCGCCCTCCAACTCGTGGCAGCCCTGGCAGTTGAACTGGCGTACGACCCGCTGGCCCTCTTGGATGTATCGATCCTCCACCGAGGCGCCCGTGAGCTTTAGGTGGCCGGGTTCGGCCTTGGTGAAGCCCAAGAGGGCCGTGACCAGGGCGTCGGCCTCCTCATCCGTAAAGTTGAAATTGGGCATGCGGAGCTTCTCGCCCGGCGTCTTCACGCGATTCTCGTCGAAAATGCGGGGCTCCTTGAGCTTTTGCTTGAACCAGGCTTGCCTGCTGTGATCGATGTGGATGAAACCGAAGTCCAGATTGTGAATCGATTTGCTGCCCTCCCGAGTCAGCGCCGTGCCAATCGGCTTCATGTCATCGAAGCCTTCGATCGCGTGGCAGGAGAAGCAGCCGTAGTGGGCGATCAGTTTCTGCCCGGCATACTCCAGCTTGTCGTCGAGCGCCATGCCGGCCCGCTGTTCGTCCGCCTGGGCCCGTGTCATCGTTCGAGTCAAGAACTCCGTGACTAGGGTGTCCACGATGGCTTTGTCGACCAGCGCTAAGGGTTTTCGATCAAAGTCATCTCTCTTACTTATGTCACTTTGCGTCAGATAAGCGGCAATATCGGCGGCCTCTTGATCGGTCAGCCGCAGGTTGGGCATGCGGGTGTCAGCCCGGAAGCGATGGGGGTCCTTGAGCCAATTGAAGACCCAGGTAGCGCTGGTCTTGCTGCCCAAACCGATCAGGTTGGGTCCTTGCTCGCGCTGCAGGTTTTGGCGCGTGGCCGGTGTCACCACGGGATCCGGCTCGATCTTGTGGCAGCCGAAGCAACCCACCGAGGCCACGAGTTCTTCACCCCTGACGGGGTCGCCCGGCACGGGAATGTCGGTCAGTTCGATCTCCTTGCTGGCGGCAAAGAGATAGTGGGCGATGCTGCGGACCTCTTGATCGGCCCTGGCCTGTGAATTGGGGTCGCTGTTGTTGGATTGACCCCAGAAGGCAGGCATCCAGGTGTTGTGTCGGAAGGAGTGCGGATCTGCAATCCACCGTCGCGCCCACTCGGGCGTCACTTTCGTAGCGATGGCCTTGAGGTTGGGCCCCGGCTGAACCCACCCTTCATATTTGTCGATTTCGTGACAGGTGTAGCAGCCGGCCCTCTCGATGAGCTGCAGGCCCAGATTCAGGTTTTCCGCCCCCGCGATGACGGTCTCACCCGAGTGGCACTTGAAACAGCCCGATTCCGTATACTGCAGGGGGACCATGGGGGTATCCCAGTGGTGAAAGGCCTCCCAGTTGTATTGTTCCTCCCATTCCTTCTTCTGTTCGTCACTGGAGGGGGTGTGGGCCGCCGTCACGAAGTCTGTCCCCCGGCCCCGTCCGCCGTGACAGGAGGTGCAGCCGAAATCTTCCAAGGGATGCGGCGAATCGTTGTCGACGTACTGCTCCAGATTGGGGTGCGTGCGAAAGGGTTGGGGAAGATCCTTGTAATCGAGATTGTCGATACCGAGGTGGCAGGTAATACATCGCTCCACCTTGGGTACCTGCATGAAATTAAGGTCATCCTTCAAATCCTTCAGGACCACCTGTCGGATCTTGTAGTTCGGACTGGCCATATCGATCAGAGGAAGATCACGCACGAGATCGGCCACTAGGTTCGGCAGAGTCATGGCGTGCTGATCAATCTTTTCGAGCTTGTTCTCAAGCAGGGTCTTTTCCTGAGCGAGCCGACCCTGCTCACGTTCTATTTCCTTCAGATGAACACCCAGCGCATCGAATGCATCTCTCTTCTGCTGGACCTTCTGATCTGATACTTCGACTGCCAATTTCTGTTGCTTCTCCTGCGCTTGCAGCACGTCAAAGGCCTCCGCCGCCTTGTCCAGGTTGCTAGAATTGTGATTCTTCGCCTCTTCGTACTGATATTTGGCCGCGTCCAGTTCGGCCTTGCTAAAGCGGTACTGTTGTACCAGGAGATCATTCTCTCCCTGAACCGCTTCTAATTCTGTCCGCAAGTCAACGAGGCCGGCCGAATTGGCGTCATAGGCCGCCTGGGCGGCCTCCCGCTCGACCAAGAGTTCCTGGTAACGTTCTTGATCCTTGAGAAGATTCTTTTCCTTGTCGAATTTGACCCGCGTCTTCTCGACCTCGTAGGAACGGAATTCCCGCTGATAGCCCTTCCAGCGACGGGCATAGTCGTCCAGCAACATCCAGCCGATGGTGCCCAAAAGCACCAGACTGGAGATGGCAAAAACTTTGTTCAATTTAGAGATATTGTAATATCGCTCTTGTGGTTCGCTCACGAGAACATCCTTGGCATGTTAGATATTGAAGAAGTACTCCGGTATCGCCACGATGTACTTGATGTTGAAGAACCAGCGCAGCATCATCTTGATGGGCAAACTGAAGGACATCAGCAGCATGATCGTGAAAAAACTGAAGCGTACATTTCCCAGATCCTGATGCAATTTTCGAAAGAGCGTCTTCATCAGGATCAGGGGCAACACACCGAAATACCCCAAGATGACCAGGAAGCCCCCCATCTCTCGCACCAGGATGTTATCGGGAAGGCGGCGGTTCAGGAGCTTCATATAGATCAGTTCGGACAGGTTCACATTGGTCAAGGCCTCAAGTTTGCTAATCTTCCAGACTTCAAAGGGACCAAAGAAATTCCAGTTCGGACCCCGAAGAAAGGTCCCCACCACGATCAAGAAGACCCACAGGACCAGCCAGAAAAACATGAAGACCGACACCGCCATCTTGCGATCCGCGAAGGAGTAGTAGCCGCATCCCTTCTTGTTGGTGTCGAGATAGGGAATGGCCATGATGCCGATGAGGATCACGGTGGGAAAAACCACGCCGGCGATCCAGGGATCGAAATAGACCAGCATCTCCTGCAGACCCAGGAAATACCAGGGAGCCTTTGAGGGATTGGGAGAGACCGCCGGATTCGCGGGTTGCTCCAACGGGGCCGTGAGAACAATCGACCAGACGATCAATAGGATCGTACACACGATCATGGCAATGAACTCGCCGTAGACCAGATCCGGCCACACCAACACCGGGTCCTTGTCGTCCGCTTCTATGGGTTTTTTGCCATCGGCCATGCGCCGGTCGTTCTCCAGCGCCTGCTTCATGCTGAACCAGAGAAAGAAGGTGACCAGAAAGATCAGTCCCACGATGGGCACATTGTCCGCCTTGGTCACGATCAAGCGAAAGTTGGGGTCTGTCAGTCCAAAGAGGAAAAAGGACAGAAACAGTACCAACAAAAACACACCTCCGGCGTTGGTCCAGAGCCTGTCTAAACGCAGGCGCAGGTGAATACGGTGGAGGCGATCCGTCGGAGGGAAGATGAACACGAAGAGTCCGAGGAGGAGCGGAAAGAGATATTTGGGATTGCTAAGAACGTTGATTAAGTGCTTTGGCCAGCTAAGTTCTTCCATAGTACCCAGACATTGAAAGGCATCATTCGTTTCGGCATTTCAGAGGGACCCGCCTGATTGTTTCCCTTAGGTGGGTCCGGAGATACCGCCGTCCTTGCGCACACGCCAAAAGTGCACGATCATGAAGATCATGATGATAAAGGGCAAACCAATGCAGTGCAGCACATAGAAGCGCAGCAGGGTCGCTTCTCCCACAAAACGCCCTCCCAGCATGGCAAAGCGGGCATCGCTAGCCTCGTGCACAAAGTTCACGTCTCCCAAGGCCAGCAACGCCGAGCCGGGGCCCGAGGTCCCGATGAATGGCGTCGCACCCGCCATGCGGGAACCCACGGTAATGGCCCAGATCGCCAGTTGATCCCAGGGCAGCAGGTAACCGGTGAAGCTCAAGAACATCGTCAACAGCAGCAGGACGACCCCCACCCCCCAGTTGAATTCGCGGGGCGGCTTATAAGAACCCGTCATAAAGACCCGGAACATGTGCAGCCAGACCGTGATGACCATGAGATGCGCACCCCAGCGGTGAATCTCCCGCATGATCCCCAGCGGAACCTGTTCCTTCAAGTCGATGATGTCACCGTAGGCATACTCCGTGACCGGACGGTAGTAGAACATCAAGAGAATCCCCGTCACCGTCAAAACCAAAAAGATAAAGAAGGTGAGCCCGCCCATGCACCAGGTGTACTTGACCTTCACCGCATGCTTGGGGATACGAGCGGGATGCAGGTGTATGAAAACATTGCTGAGGACAATCATCATGCGCTCGCGACGCGTGCTGGGGATACCGACGCGCATGATGGACCGGTAGATCTGGCTTTCGGTGATCGGTGCTAAAAAGCTCTTCTTAGCCTTCGGCATTTAGAAATCCTTTTGTAAGCTCTTTGAGGGGTCCCCGGTGAGACTCAGACAGCGAGAAAGGATTCCGGCTGAGTCCATTCCCCCTTTTCCTGTTGAAACTTCTTGGTCTTGTCGACCAGGATTTCACCCGAGTCGGTGAGGGCAACCCGAAAGCGTTCCAGCGGGCGGGGTGCCGGTCCTTCGAAGTTGATCCCGGTCTTGTAGAAGCCACTACCGTGGCAGGGACATTTGAACTTGCCTTCATTCTCCAGCCAATTCGGCGTGCAGCCCAGGTGGGTGCAGACGGTCGAGAGCACGTAAAGCGTCTCGGTGTCGCGCACAATCCAGACCGCTTGCGAGGCCTTCCAGCGTTCCGAGACCGCCCCCACGACATACTCATCGGGGAAGCCGGCCAGAAAGCTCTGCTTCGGCTCGAACAACACGTTCGGAAACAGGAAGCGCACAAACATCGCACCATAGGCCGCCATCGAGGCCCCAAAGGCCAACCAGCCAATGGCCAGCCACGCCACCAGCGTCCGGCGCGGTACTCGATCCGGCCCGCTGGGCCTGACGATGGGCTGACTCGCCACTTTTTTTGCTGCGGCACTTCCGGTCCCCGCCTTCACAGCCGGCCCCTCTTCTTTCTTCTCCGGGGTCCTCCCGGGATCTGGTTTATCGTCGCTCATATTGCGCCACTCGTTTATGACTCGTCTTGATGATGGAGATAGTTCCAGGCCGCCGCCCGTACCTTCATGTCGGAATCCTGGGAGAGTTCCTCAATCTTCATCCGGACGTCTTGGGCGTCCAGCCGGCCTGCCGCCTCAATCGTGGCCACCCTGAGATCGCTCTTCTCGCGTGCATCCACCGCGGGAAACTGGGACAGATAATCCGGCTCTAGCAGTTCCAGCAGCGTCTCCTTGCCCGAGGCATCGCCCATCCGGGCCAGCGAGATAGCCGCACCCCAGCGCACATTGGGCTCGGCATCTGCCAGTGCCCCTTTCAGCAGCGGTATGACGTCGGATCCCCCGATATTTGCCAACGCCACCACGGTGATGGACCGAATCCGCGGCACCGAATGATCCAGGAAGAGTTGCAATTTAGCGACGGCCCCCTGATCCCGTAACATGCCGAGGGCATAGATGGCCGAGAGTAAGAGGTTCTCCTCGCTGCTATCGATCGCATGGAGTAAGGTCTCCAGGTACTGGGGATTGCCCGTTCGGCCCATGCCCAGGGCCAAATACTCCTGGACACGGCTGTCGTCATGCTGGACCCGGGCCTTCTCGAAGGCCGTAATCATCTCAGCGGCGAACCGTTCCTCATCCAGAATTTTGGCCGGATCGGCCAAGAACTTGGACAACTCAAAGGCCGATACC
>JADFHU010000362.1 GCA_022567055.1 Planctomycetota bacterium | reverse complement strand
GACGATAAATGTAACGCCTAACCAGGTAATTGCTACCACGATAAACACACAGGCAGGAATCGGAGGAAGTGTCACCATCGATGGTCAGGGGCAGGCCACCTTTGATCCCGCCGATCAGATCACTACCACGATTACAACCAATCCCGTCATGGGTGTCGCGGTAGTCAACGCCGACGGAAGCATTACCTACACACCCAATGCCGATGCATTCGGCACCGATCAGATTGGCTACGAGTTATGCAACCAGTTTAATTCTTGCGACAGCGAAACCATTACGATCGATATCCAAAACGATCCTCCGGTGGTACAGGTTTCAGAAACGGCAGTAGATCCCGGAGGAAAAGCAACCATCAACCTGGGTGATGCCATCAGTGATGCCAATGATAATGTTGATGTTAACAGCATTGTGGTTATTTTTCAGCCATCAAGCGGAGCGATTGCCACCATCGATGCGAACCTCAACCTGGTAGTTGACTATTCGGGTACCAGCTTTACAGGCGCTGACCGGTTAACGATCGAAGTATGCGACCTGGCAGGAGCTTGCACGGAGCAGGAAATTATAATTATTGTAGGCGAACTGGAACGGGTGAATGTGTTCAATGCAGTATCACCCAACGGCGATGGAAAACATGATTTTCTGAATATACAAGACATCGAATTTTTCGCCACCAATGAAGTGTTTATGTACGACAAGCTCGGACGGCTGGTTTACTCCCAGGAAAATTATGACAACAGCGACCTTGACAGGGTGTTTGTTGGGGTTAACAACGACGGCGAAGAACTACCTGATGGTACGTACTACTATGCCATCATTCTTACATCGGTTGAAGGTAACAAATTCAGACAATCGGGCTTTTTCCTGCTCCAGCGGTAAACGGCGTTTCATCGACGCAGCATCGCTTTCTCAAGTATGTACTTTCATTCAATATCGTCAGAACACAGGGCTGTGCAAAAATCAGGAAGGAAAAGGACTGAACGGACGCTCAGACCAGTTATTTGGAAAGTGCGGTAGGTCTCCCATTTAGGGGATCGAGGGGCAGTGCAGGGCGTTTTGCTTCCCAATTATATCTTTTGTACTCAGTTTTTGAACTTCCGGTTTAATAAAACATCGCTATAATTTTAGTTTTTGTTCATTTTTTAAAAGTACGGAAATCAGGAGAGTAATAATCGGAAACGAGACAGACAACTTGCTTCAAATTTGGCGTGTGTATCTCTTCAAGGTTCTCTGTCGAGTAGCCTTGAAGTGAGAAATAGGAATGGAAGCAACATGTCCGACCGGCGGGCTTCCGCGCCAGCAATAGGGTTTTCTTTCAGAGGGAGAATAGCGACAGTAGAACATCATGAATTTTACTCCACTTTACTTCAGACTTCCTGCCCGCCGTTGCTTAAGGCCATCGCATGGCAGGCGGGCGCTTCGCTCTGAGGCCCCCATAAATGCATTCAACTTATAGAAAATGAACTATTCTGAAAATCGTATATAATAGTAAACATGAAATAACAAATGGGTGTGTTGGTAACAGTTCAAATATAAATAGTCAACTATAACCGCCCATCACCACCCCTGGTGTCATCCCGAATCCAGCGTTGCTGGATGAGGGATCTTTGCCAGCGGAAAAGCAATGCGGCAATCCTTTACAACTGTAAAGATCTCTAACTGCGAAATGACAGGCGCCCGTCGGGGACTTGTTTTATGCAAAATTACAACCCTTTGGTATTCAATTTATTACAGAAATTTTTCATTATTGGAATGAACCTGGTAGAATCAGAACCTCTTCCATTGCGACTAACGTCGTTCCATAACGGCAGGGGCGTAGACAGGTTTTTGTTTCCGTGGACGCTGAGGTCGCCCCACCCCTGGTCGTCCGCAAGGAAGATGACGACATTGGGCCGAGGCGTCGCGACGGCCGGCAGCGTCGAGAGTTGAGACAAGAAAAGAACGAGGGCGAGGAAGGTGAAGCGGCGCGTGGCGCCTGGTATCGACATAGTGTGGTGAGGGATGATTCTCATAAATTTTCTCTCCTGAACCCTGCGGGCGTTTACTTCAAAAAGGAATCCGCCCGGCGTCTGGGATAACTCCCGGTGAATGATGCCCTGGGCGTGAGCGGCCTCCAGGGCCTCGGCGATGTGTTGACAGGTCTCCAGCGTCTCTTCAGTGGCCAAAGATCCTCGTTTCAATCGTTCGGCAGGGGTCTGCCCTTCGACGAGTTCCATGACTAGCGTTTGCCCTGGTGTTCCTCGAAGCCATGAAGCGTGCCGATGTTGGCATGGTTCAGTTTCGCCAGTGCCTTGGCCTCACGTTCGATGCGCGCCAGGCGTTTGGCGTCGCCGGCAAACTCATCGGGCAAGACCTTGATGGCCACGTCACAATCGAGCTTGGTATCGATCGCCCGATAGACCTCGCCCATGCCCCCTTGGCCGAGTTCGACGGTGATTCGATAGTGTGCGATGGTTTGATTGATCATGGTCTCATGTCTTGTCCGTCAATCGTCTCACCTGAGCGTATGAACTCAGTTAATAACATCCGTTCCGTAGAAGGTCACCAGCCTTAGACGGTCAGCACGAGGCGCTGAAAATGCAATTCCCTTTTCGGCTGCGGCGGTTGCCGCGCTAGATACTAAATCATTATGCCTGTCTGTACGTCTCGGCCTTTCCAAGAGAGGCCGTCCGAAGATGGCCCCAGGGCCGCAATAGTATACGTCCCCGCGTGTTACATTGTCCATCGTCGCGAAAAAGCTTTTCAGTGAGCACAAACGAAGACAGAGCCCGGCGATCACCTGAAGAACCTCCCAGTCATCCCGGTGCGGGCGGCAAGAGTTCACTGCTTTTGCCGAACTCGCAGATTGGTCAGTTCCGGATCGAGCGACAGATAGAGCCGCGGGGGGTGGGCATTGATGAAGACTTGTATCTACGGTCCATACAAGGTATTATACAGGATGAACAGAGGCTAAGACACCCTATGCTAACTGAGGACAAGGACGATGAACCACAGAATCACTGTTGACCCGCAGATTCATTTCGGGAAACCCTGTATCGTCAATACGAGAATACCTGTTCAAGCCGTGCTCGAGTTAATCTGTCATGGTTTGTCTTTCGGCGAGATAATCAAGAACTACTATCCAGATATTCAAATGGAAGACATAGAGGCATGTCTTCAATATGCAATTGATTTGATTGCATCTGAGGATGTACACATATCACCTGAGGTCGCATGAAGTTTCTGGCGGATCAGGACGTCTATGCCGCTACTGTTTCGTTCCTCAAAGAATTAGGGCATGATCCCGTGACGGCCTCTCAATTAAATTTGTCTCAAGCAACGGATATTTCATTGTTGCAAGAGGCCCAACGACGACGAATCCTCATTACACGCGACCGCGACTTTGGCGCTCTCGTATTTGTCAAATCAATTCGAGTTGGCGTGATATACCTTCGTGCACTGCCGAAAAGCCTTGATGCCATGCACAGAGAGTTGCAGCGTGTACTAGGACTTTACTCTGAGGATCAAATAGTAAATGCGTTTATTGTCGTACAACCCGAAAGACATCGCATCCGAAAACTGCCAGCACAATAAGGGCATGAAAATACCCGGCAGAATGACTCGACACTTAAGTGGTTCATGTTTCGTCTAGACTATAGTGCCGTCCAGAGAGATGGCGATGGCAGAGCCGCGGGGTGATGCTGTCTTGAGCGATGCGTCCGGATCACCAATCATAGCAGAGAGAATGAGCCTTCTCTTGACGTTTTCTCAAGCCAATGGTATGACTCTTTGACGAGAACTCGATGTCAAAATGCAATACCAGTTGTGGAGAAATGAGCTAGTTCTGGAGAATTATTATGCAACGGTCCCCC
Organism: Planctomycetota bacterium; assembly: GCA_022567055.1. GTDB lineage: Bacteria > Planctomycetota > Phycisphaerae > Sedimentisphaerales > Anaerobacaceae > JAIPFM01. The sequence continues at coordinate 2,328 of JADFHU010000362.1, read as the reverse complement.
CTTTACATGCTGTTGTCAATCACACTGCTGTTTTCCGCCGGAAATGGCCGCGCCGCGGTTCCAGAGGCACTGAAAGCAGTGACGGAATCCGGCGTTCAGGGCGGACTTATCGTCCATGTCGGCCGCGACGACGGCTCCCTGATCTCCAGCCTGCGGATAAACGACAGCTATATTGTCCAGGGACTGGATACCGATCCCGCCAGAATCTCCAAGATCCGGAAAACCATTCAGCAGGCCGGACTTAACGGCAAGGTAACGGTCCGCGGATTTGACGGCGTCAATCTGCCTTACATCGATAACATGGTGAATCTGCTTATGATGCCGAGTGGCGCCGGCCGCGTGACGCAGCACGAAATCATGCGGGTGTTGACCCCGGGCGGCACGGCCGTCGTGGCGGGCAAAAAGACGGTCAAGCCGGTCCCCGCGGAAATTGACGAGTGGACACACTATCTGCACGACGCCACCGGCAACACGGTGGCGCAAGACGAAGTGGTAGGCCCACCGCGCCGGGTGCAGTGGATCGGCAGCCCGCGCTGGGCGCGGCACCACGACCGCATGGCCAGCATGACTGCTTTGGTCTCTTCTGGAGGACGCCTATTCTATATTTTCGATGAAGGCTCCATGGCATCCATTATGCAGCCCGCCAAACCCACCCTGATTGCCCGTGACGCCTTCAACGGAACCATCCTGTGGAAACGGCCCCTGTCGAACTGGCACAACCCACTCAACCCCTACAAGAGCGGCCCGGCGAAACTCCCCCGCCGCCTCGTCGCCGTCGGCGACCGCGTCTATGTGACGCTGGGACTCAGCGTGCCCCTGACCTGTCTGGATGCCGCCAGTGGAAAGACCTTACGGACCTACGAAAACACCTATGCCACCGAAGAGATCCTTGAATCCAACGGGACCTTGTTTCTGGTCACAGACGAGAATCCCGCGGAAGCAGGAAACGACTATGCACCGCAAAGCTACTGCATGCATCTGGAACGCGACCGGGTGGCGAATCGGTACTTCTGGGATGAGCGCAAACAGAGAATCATGGCCGTCGAGGCGGCTTCGGGTAAGACACTGTGGACCAGAGAGCACAGCGTGATACCGCTGTCGCTCGCCGCCGACAGCCGCTATGTGGTGTTCCACAACGGCAAAAGCATTGTCTGCCTCGACCGCCACGCCGGAAACACCGTCTGGGAATCGGAGCAGGTCACCCGGAAGAGAATCATCTCCATCAACTTCGGTCCCACGCTGGTGCTCTACAAAGACACTGTGCTGTTTTCCGGCGGCGACCGTTCCATGACCGCCCTGTCGCTGACGGACGGCATGAAACGGTGGGACGCCAAACACCCGAAATCCGGCCATCATTCTCCTGAAGACCTGATGGTGATCAACGACCTGGTCTGGTGCGGCGCCATCGCCGGCGGCAGAGACAGCGGGGTACTCACCGGCCGAGACCTGCTGACAGGCGAAGTGAAACGTGAGTTCGGTCCGGATGTTAATACCTACTGGTTCCACCAGCGCTGCTACCGCAGCAAAGCCACGGAAAAGTATTTCCTGCCGTCGCGTACCGGCATTGAGTTTGTCAACCTTGAAAAACAGAACTGGGAAACCCACCATTGGGTGCGGGGCGGCTGCATCTACGGCATCATGCCCTGCAACGGACTCGTCTATGCCCCGCCCCATTCGTGCTCCTGCTATATCGACGCCAAGCTCAACGGCTTTTGCGCGCTGGCGCCGCAGATGAAGGAGCAATCAGCAATCAAGGATCCGGCCGCTCGTCTGCAGAAAGGCCCGGCTTACGGCAAAATTGCAATTCAACATTCAAAAACCAAGCATAATGACTGGCCCACCTACCGGGGCAACAACACCCGCACTGGATTCTCCGCGCGGGAAGTCCCCGCCACCATCAAGCGCTCGTGGGAGATCGAACTGCATGGACCACTCAGCGCCGTCACCGTTGCCGACGGCAAGGTGTTTGTTGCCAGCGTTGATGAACATACCGTTCATGCCCTCGACGAGAAAACCGGAGCTGCCATCTGGCAGTATATCGCAGGCGGACGCGTCGACTCACCGCCGACCCTCCATAAGGGCCTGGCAATCTTCGGCTCGGCCGACGGGTGGGTTTACGCCCTGCGGGCAACAGACGGAGCACTTGCATGGCGGTTCAGCGCCGCGGAAAGCGCCCGGCAACTCATGTCGTTTGAACAGCTCGAGTCCATCTGGCCGGTATCCGGCAGCGTACTGGTGCAGGATGGCATCGTCTCCTTCGTGGCGGGCCGTTCCATGTATCTTGATGGAGGCCTGCGCCTCATCCAGCTTGAAGCCGACACCGGTGAA